>DAIDHB010000280.1 GCA_027452145.1 Planctomycetales bacterium | reverse complement strand
CCCGGTCCAACGGCTCCATCACCATCTTGCGCGAACCTATCTCAAAGTGGGTGCTTATCGACATCTTAAACTTCTTCCATCCACTGTCAACGGTAATCTGCAAAATTCATCTTGCTTTGATTCGTCGTATTTGTTCGATCGTGTCTGATTCGGCCCCGCGCCCCGCTCGCCGTTGCGGGCGATCTCGCCACAAAGGCAGTCGGAGCCGTTCCTTGCAGCAGTTGGCGATCATCAGGGCCGACGATTACGTTCGTTTGCGCTCACTTGGCGCCACCCGGAATCAGCGGGTAAATCGTCTTCAGGAGCTCGGCGGTGCCCCATTGGTTCGGCCCCTTGCCCACCGCCAGCCGGGCCAGGCGACCGTCCGGCCCGATGATCGCCGTGCAAAGGTTGTGGGCGATTTCCTGGCCGTCGGGCGCGAAGAACAGTCCCAGCCGGGGGGCGATCTTCGCCAGCTCCGGCCTCGTGGCCACCGCGTAGGTCCAGAGCGGCGGCTGGGCTCCGCGCATGGCGGAGTGCTTGCGCAGCACATCCGGCGTGTCGTGGTCGGGGTCGAACGACAGCGAGATCAGTCGGACCGCCGCGGCGCGGTCGGGGAAGGCGGCCAGGTGCTCGGCCAGCTCGTTGAACTTCCGATCCATCAGCGGGCAGAAGTCGGGCATCGGGCAGCGGGTGTAGACGAACGTCAGGACGACGATCTTGCCCCGCAGGTCGGAGAGCTTCCGCGTCCGGCCGTCCTGGTCGGTCATGATGAAGTCGGGGACCGGCTCGCCGGGCTTGAGGAGCGGCGGCGGACCCTCGGACTTCGCCTTCGTTACGGCCTTGACCCTGGCGGTGCTCGGCGGCGCGTGTTTGACGACCTTGAGATCCCGAAGGCGGTAATCCCGCACCGCGCCGTCCTGCCTCTCGACGTGCAGCGTCCCCTCGACCACGTCGTTGGGGCGGAGCAGACCGAGGATGGCCTGGTCCTCGGGCTCGAAGAACATCGTCATGGCCTTCATCAGGCCGGGGATCTCCTTGTGGCGGATCAGCACGCGGCCCTCCTCGATGGCGATGCCGCGGACGACACCCTCGAGGTGGTAGTCGACCTGCTCGACGGGGCTCGCGCCGGTCGTAGGCGCCGGGGCACGGGGCGCGCGCTTCGCCGGAGGAGCGGGCGTGGGCGACTCCGGCCCGGTGCAGCCGGCCAGGCCTGCGAGCACCGCGAGCGCGGCGAGGGCGCGGCCGGCGGGGTGGGAGGTTCGGCCGGATGATCGTCCGATGATCCGCATACGTTTTCCTCGGGCGGGCCGCGGGCTCAGAACGGGAAGGTTTCGTCGATCGGGCTGGCCGCCAGGTCGCCCAGGAAGCCGCCGATCCGCTCGGCGACCAGTTGCGTCAGCGCCTCGCCCTTGGCCGCCGTCGCCGCCCGGGGGTCGCCCGACCCCGAGTTGGTCGTCAGCAGGTGCCATGGCCGGGTGATCTCCACCCAGCCCCGGTTGACCGCCTCGAACCGCGACGGCTTCACGGCACCCTCGTCGGCCCTGTCCATCTGTACGAGGGCGGGGAAGTGGGCCAGCCCCATGCTGGTCTCCATCTCGCCGGCGTGGTCGTCCTTTTCCCGGAATATGCTCGAATAGCAATCCGAGATCATCCGGAACCAGTTGCACAGGAAGATGTGGACCTTCGTCGATCGATGCAGCTCGCGGAGCACCCATTTCAGGTCGTTACCCCCGTGGCCGTTGAGGATCAGCAGGCGATCGACCCCGTGGGCCTCGAGCGAGTCGACCAGGTCGGCGAGGACTCGTCCCATGGTCGAGGGATTCAGGTTCATCGCCATGGGGAACCGCATCTGGTTGGTCTCGGTCCCGTAAGGCAGGGCGGGCAGCAGCACGACCCGCGCGCCTCGGCCGTGGGCGATGGCACAGGCTCGCGAGGCGATCACCTCCACCTGGAAGGTGTCGGTCCCGTAGGGCAGGTGAAGGTTGTGGGGCTCGGTCGCGCCCAGCGGCAGGACGGCCACCTGGAAGGGGGGCTCGCCCTTGATCTGCCCGTAGGTCATCTCGGCCAGGCGCCACGGTTCCATTGTCGCGTCCATTCCATTTCCGTGCAAGGACTTATCCGATTTTCCGATTGCTGGTTTCGGGCGTGAATCCGGTTGAATTCGGAGGTTCCCGGGCAGCGGGTCGGGGCGGTGCGGGCGGTCTTCGCCCGTCGGTGCGGGGGATGGCCAGGGCCATTGCGGGGCGGCGGGGTGGTCCGTTAGGATCGGTGCGAACCGGGAGGGATCCGCCGGGTTGGACACCGAGATTACCGTTATCCGGGGAACGGGGCTCCGATGCAAGCCTTCGAGGCGACCAATTACTATTTTGAGCAGGCGGCCAGGCTCCTGGACCTGACCGAGAACATCCGCACACTGCTGGTCACGCCCGATCGCGAGGTCCGGGTCGAGGTCCCCATCGAGCTCGACTCGGGCAGGATCGGCAACTTCATCGGTTACCGCGTCCAGCACGACAATTCCCGCGGCCCCTACAAGGGAGGGTTGCGGTATCACCCCGCCGTCGACCAGGACGAGGCGCGGTCGCTCGCCAGTCTGATGACGTGGAAGACGGCGATCGTCGACCTCCCCTTCGGCGGCGCCAAGGGCGGGATCAACTGCGACCCGGGGAAACTCTCGCGGGGCGAGCTGGAGCGCCTCACGCGCAAGTTCATCGAGAAGATCCACGACACGATTGGGCCTCACAAGGACATCCCGGCCCCCGACATGGGGACGGACGCCCAGGTCATGGCCTGGATCATGAACGAGTACGCCAAGTACGCCGGCTTCGCCCCCGCCTGCGTGACGGGCAAGCCGGTTGAGTTCCACGGCTCGGCGGGGCGCGAGGCCGCCACGGGCTTCGGCCTGGCGATCGTGACCCGCGAGATGCTCGCCCGGCTCCAGCGGACGGTCGCCGGTACGACGATCGCCATCCAGGGCTATGGGAATGTCGGCAGCTTCACGGCGCGGTTCCTGGCGCAGATGGGGGGCAAGATCGTCGGCGTCTCCGACGCCTACGGCGCCGTCGTCAACCGCGAGGGGATCGACATCGCCGAGCTCGACCGGCACGTCGCGGTCTCTCACAAGATCGCCGGTTTCAAGGGGGGCGACACCACGACGAACGAATCGCTCCTGACGATGGCGGTCGACGTCCTGATCCCCGCGGCGCTGGGCGGGGTCTTCGATCGCGAGATGGCCCGGGCGGTGCAGGCTGGCCTGATCGTTGAGGCGGCCAACGGCCCGACCTGGCCCGACGGCGACGAGGTCTTCGTAGCCCGCGGGATCCCGGTCGTCCCCGACGTGCTGGCGAATGCCGGAGGCGTGGTCGTCAGCTACTTCGAATGGGTCCAGAATCTCCAACATTTCCGCTGGCCGCTCGAACAGGTCCAGCGGGAGGAGGAGAAGCGGCTGGTCGAGGCGTTCCGCGACATCTACGACCTGGCGCAGCGCAGAGGGGTGTCGCTCCGCACGGCCGCGTTCATGAAGGCGATCTCGCGGGTCGGGCGTGCAAAGGTCCTGGGCGGGATCTAGGCCGAGGGGTGCGATCGGCGGCCCCACGGGGCGAGGCGGGCGCGGCTCAGAGGCCGCGGCCGCCGGCCCGCTTGGCCTTGCGGGGGTTGCGCATGCCGTGGATCTTGGCCCGCCGGCCCTTGGCCACGGGCGAGCTATCGGCCTTCTTGCGCCACTTGTAACTCTTGCGATGACGCGTCTTGGACTTCATGGGATCCTTCGGCTCCTCGGGGCGGCCTGTGCGGTGAAAGCGGACGGTCGGCGCGGGCCGACCGGGGCATCAAGGGCTCCCATTATGCGTCCCGGGTCCGCCGCCTTCAAGCCCACCTGCACCCCGCGGCGGCGGATCGATCGGCTCCCGCGAGGCCGCGGGATCTCGATGCGGCCGTTCCAGGCGTTATGATGGAATGCCCGGGAGCCGATCGGGCATTGCTCAGGCGGCGGACATCGGCGGCGGGGGATCGGAAGGGGACCGGCGTGGACGACCTGAACCGTGACGTCCTGGTGGCCGTGCTGGCGCTGCTCACCGACGCCATCCCTCGCCATGCGCTCTCGGTTGCCCTCGGGACCTGGGCGAGGGACCGCCGGCGCCCGCTCGCCGACGTCCTGCTCGCCGACGGCGCGATCGACCGCGACCGGCTCGCGGCGCTCGTGTGCCTGGCCGACGCACACCTCGCCCGGCCCCGCGACGATCTCCAGGCCGCGATCGAAGGCTGGAACCTCCAGGCCCGGACCGAGGAGGTTCTGACCGAAATCCACGATGCGGCGCTCAGGACGACGCTTGGCGCGGCTCTTCGGCTCGAGCCGACCCTGCCGGCGGCCGACGCGGCCGACGCGGCTGCCCCGGGTGGCGACGAGACGCTTCCCCACCCCGGCCCCGCCGGCAACGGGACCGCCGGATCCCAGGCCGTCGCGACCGGTCCCCGGTTCCGGCCGGTCCGCCCGCACGCCCGGGGCGGCATCGGGCAGGTCTGGGTGGCCCGCGATGGCGAGCTCCAGCGCGAGGTGGCGCTCAAGGTGATCCAGGATCGCTTCGCCAACCGCGCCGACCAGCGCGCGCGGTTCGTCCTGGAGGCCGAGATCACCGGCAATCTCGAGCACCCGGGGATCGTGCCGGTCTACAGCCTGGGCCACGACCCGGACGGCCGGCCCTATTACGCGATGCGGTTCATCCGCGGCGAGAGCCTGTCGGCGGCGCTCCGCCGCTTCCACGGGCTGACGGATCCCGGCGCGGCCGCGACGGCGGCGGGGCGGTCCGAGGCGCCGGACCTGGCGGGAATGGAGTTCCGCGAGCTGCTCGGCCGGTTCCTGGACGTCTGCGACGCGATCGATTACGCGCACAGCCGCGGGGTGCTCCATCGCGACCTCAAGCCGGCGAACATCATGCTGGGGAAGTACGGCGAGACCCTGGTGGTTGACTGGGGGCTCGCCAAGGTGATCGGACGCCCCGACATCGTGCCGGCGATCGGCGAGGGGGATGACGAGCCGACGCTGGCCGCCTCGGGCACCGGCAGCCACGCCGGCGATACCGCCCCGGGCACCACGGTCGGCACCCCGGCGTACATGAGCCCAGAGCAGGCGAGCGGCGACCTCGACGGGATGGGGCCTCGCAGCGACGTCTACAGCCTGGGCGCGACGTTCTACGAGCTGCTGACCGGCCAGCTCGCCTTTCGGGCCGACGATACCCGCGCGGTCCTGGCGAAGGTCGTCGCGGGCGACTTCCGCCCGCCCCGAGCGGTGCTGCCTTCCGTCCCGCCCGCGCTCGAGGCCGTCTGCCTGAAGGCGATGGCGCTCGAGCCGTCCCGGCGTTATGAAAGCGTTCGCGACCTGGCCCGCGACGTCCGCCACTGGCTGGCCGACGAGCCCGTCTCGGCCCGCGACGAGGGCCGGGTCGAGCGGCTCGGCCGCTGGCTCCGCCGGCACCGGACCTGGACGGCCGCGGCTGCGGCCGCGCTCGTGGTGCTGACCCTCGGCGCCACCGGCGGCATGATCGTGGTCGAGAACGGCCGCCGCCGTGAGGCCGAGGCCCGCGCCCTGGCCGAGACGAACTACAACCTCGCCCGCCGGGCCGTCGACGACTACCTCACCCGCGTCAGCGAGGACACGCTGCTGAAGTCCCAGGAATCCGTCGACCTCCGCCGGCTCCGCAGCGAGCTGCTCAAGACGGCCCTGGACTACTATCGCGCGTTCCTCCAGCAGCGCGGGGCCGACCCCGAGCTGCGCCGCGAGGTGGCCGAGGCCCAGTACCGCGTCGGCCAGATCATGCGGGAAATCGGAACGCCGGGCAAGACGATCCCGGCCTTCGAGGCGTCGATCGCCCTGTGGGACGAGCTCCATGCCGCGAGTCCCGCCGATGCCGACGTCCGCGCCCACCTGGCACGCGCCACGATGGCGCTGGGCGAACAGCTCACCCGGCTGCCCGACTTCCCCCGCGCCTTCGACACGCTCGCCCGCGCCCGCAAGATGATGCAGGGGCTCGTCGCGGACCGGCCCGAAGATGTGTCGTCCCGCCTCGCCCTGGCCGAGTGCGACAAGGAGCTGGGGATCGCCGAGGGCGAGGGGGGCGAGCCCGACCGCGCCCTCGGCCGCCTCCGCGAGGCCGAGTCGATCCTCCGCGAACTGCCCGCCGGGGCCGCCGCCGACCCCGCGAACCGGAAACGCCTGGGCGACGTTCTCAACGCCCGCGGCTTCATCCACTTCAGGATCGGCCAGCTCGACGAGTCGCTAAGCGCCTTCCGCGAGTTCCAGGCCCTCTGCCAGTCGCTGCTGGATCAGCACCGCGACGGCCCGCCGCCGGCCGAGTTGCTCAATCGGATGGGCCTCAGCTACTACAACATCAGCACGGTCCTCTACCGACTGCACCCGGAGGACCACCGCCCGGCGCTCGAGATGCTCGAGAAGGCCCTGGTCTACCGCGACGCCCTGGTGGCGGCGCACCCCTCGGTCAACGATTTCCGCGAGAACCTCGCCGGCAACCTGAGCGAGATCGCACCGCTGCGGCACGAGCTCGACCGGGACGCCGACGCGCTCACCGCGATAGGGCGATCGATCGAGATCCTCGAGTCGCTGGTCAACTCGCATCCCGAGCAGGCGCGTTACCATGCCGAGCTGGGGCGTGCCCTGCACCTCCTGGGCTTCCTCCGCGACGAGTGGCGCGACAACGTCCAGGGCCTGGCGGCTCTCTCGCGGGCCCGCGACGAGGAGGATCGCGCCGTCACGGCCGCGCCCGAGTCGGACCTTTACCGGAGCAATCTGGCGGTGATCCTCTGGAACCTGGGCGAACAGTATCTGGACCTGGGCCGGGTCGAGGAAGGCGTGCCGCACTACCGCCGGGCGGTGGCCCTGCGTCGCGAGCTGCTGGCCGAGCGGCCGGCCGACCGGACTCGCACGTTCGAGCTGGCCGATCAGCTCGCAATGCTCGCCGCCGTGGAGCGCTCGGCCGGCGACCCGGGGGCGGCTCGTCGCTGGTACGCCGAGGCGGCCGGGCTGGTCGCCGGCCTGGACGGTGCCTCCGGCGGCCCTCATGCCCGAATCCTCCGGGCCACGTACCTGCTGGGCGAGGCCCGATCCGCGGCCGACCAGGAACAGGACGGCCCGGCGGTGAGTCTGCTCGACCAGGCAACCGGAATCCTCGACCCGCTGGTCGCGGCCGCCGGAGCGCCCGACATGGCCCGCCGCCCACTCTCGGAAGTGCTGTGGGAGCAGGCCCGGCTCGCGCGTCGGGCCGGCCGCGCGGATGAAGCCGACAGGCTTGACGCGCGCCGACGCGATCTGTGGAACGGCCGGCCCACCGCCGAACTGGTCCGCCTGGCGTTCGACGAGATCACCTCGGCCGCGCGGGTCGGTTACGGCCGGATCTCGGTCTCCGGTCCGGCGGATTCGGCCCGCCGTCGCGACCTCGATCTGGCCACCGATCACCTGCGCCTGGCGGTCGCGCTGGGGCTGACCGACCTCTCGTCGCTCCGCAACAACCCCGACTTCGGCCTGGTGCTCGGCCGCCCCGACCTGCCAGCCATCCTGTACGACGCCGGATTCCCCGACGATCCGATCCCGGCGGGGCCCGGCTTGCGGTAACCGGGGAATCTCCGTTAGATCAGTATCGAACGCCGCCTCGAGCCCGCCAGGCGAACCGGCCGCATGAGTCGCCATTCATTGCTTGAAGCCGTGGGCGAACCATCACGTACTGACCCTGGCGAGGAGAAAGCACCCGGCGACTCAGGTCGCCGGTCGCCGGAAATCGGCTCGGGTCGGCGTAAGTCGCGCCGTCGCATGGGAACACAGGAGCCCCGCATTCCGGGCCGGTCGTCCTCGGCGCGCAAACCGACCCCGGATCGCTTGATGAAAGAACGAACACTATCGCGCCTGCCCACCGGGCAGAAATTGGGTTGCTCTGAAAACTCGAGGGCCACGCACAGTAGCACGCGCGCAGCGTATTGCTCGTATTGGTCGTTTTGCTCAAATCGACCCCCGGGACGCCCTTTCGGAGCCGAAACCGTCGGACGAAATATGAAGAAAATATGAAGATTGGGTTCGTTCGCGCGATTTCAGTGTGGTTCGAGCCCTAAAATCCCGCCCGGGACCGAATGCACTCATCTCGGCCTTGTTACAAGCAACAAGGCGCTGGTCCCGCAGGCGGCCACATTTCACCTGCCCACGACGCATGCGGCGAGGTCAGCCGCGCTCTGTCGCGGCGACCTCGCGCACCATCGCAGATGCACCGCCATCCCGGGCGGGATGGCTTTTTACCGTCGTACAAATTGCCAAAGACCCACCGACCCCCTATATAGACGCCAGCCGCGCGGTTTTATTCTCACTTTTTTGGGAATTCCTCGTTTTTTCGGTCTGGTTGTGCCGATTGGGAGGGCGGGTCGATGGCGGAAAGCGGACGGCGACGTTCTAAAGCGAGGGGAAGTGCCCTCAGGCGACTGTCCGCAGATGACGCGGATGAACGCAGGGGAAGGGCTGAGACGAATTGGGCGACGACGTTCGGTTCAACAGCGGGTCCACGTCCTTCAGGAATCTGCGTCCATCTGCGGACGAAACGAATTCTCGACCGGCCCCGGCCATCGTTTGAGCGGAACGGCGGAATGCCGGCTTCGCAGGCGATCGGGCCCGGATCGCTTCGGCTTCCGGACCTGAACGGGACCGGTTGACGAACTGGAGACCGCGGCCCGAGAGACGCCGCCGTCAGCCGGCCGCGGCGGAAGGCCGGATCTCGCCTCCCGCACCCGGACAAGGTCCAGGCCACTCGTTGACTCTCTCGAGCGGAAGCCGCAAAGGCGCCGTCATCCAGGGTCAGTTCGGTCTCCTTCCTGCTCCCGCCTTCCGGGGTAGATCGAGCAGGTCAGAACTGATCGCTGCTGATGACTTCGCCCCCATTGCGCGTCGTGAGGGCCTGATACACGCCGAATTGCGTACCGGGGGCGAGGGTGTAGGTCTGCGACGTGCTGTTGTACGTCACCCCGAGCGGGTCGCCCGTGTTGGAGCCTCCCGAGGTATCAAGCTGCCAGGAGCTGATCGTGTCCTTGAGGAAGTGGACCGACCCGTCACAGAAGGCGAAGTTGGCGCCACCGGGGTGGTCGCTCGAGGCGGCGAAGATCCACTGGATGATCGACGAGGTCCCGTAGGCGTTGATCCCCTGCAAGCCGGGGCAGTTGAGCGGCGCGATCTTTTTCTGCGGGTTGATCGGCCACATCGAGGTCTGCATCGTCCGCAGGCTACTGTACCAGTAGCCCCAGGCGGACGGGTTCACACTCGTATTATTCAGGATGTCCTTGGCCCGCTCGCCGAAGAGGATGGTGTTGCTGGTGCCATCGGTGATCGACGAGATCGTGTGGTGGCTATCCAGATGGAGCATGCCGTTCATGGCGCCGATCGAATTGGAGAAATTGGGGTTGAGGAACCCGTACACGGGGAGATTGGGACTCGGCTCGATCATCCACGTCCCGGTCATCGCGCCGTAGCTGGAGTAGTACAGGGTGAACGTGGCCGAGCCGCTGTAGCCGCTGAAGTACTTTCCCGCCGGCTCGCTGAGGCCGGAGGCATCGGCCCAGTCGCTGGGGCAGACGAGGCTGGCGACCTGGGTGCCCATCGCGGTCATGTTGGCTGCATCGAGGAAACAGCCGCCCATGTTCATAGAATTGTACACGGACGTCTGCTCAAGGTAGGGACTCATGGACATGAAAACGCTGTAACTCGTGCCGACGTAGCCCGGCGTGATACATCCCTGCCACTCGCCGTTCGGCGGGTAGCAGCCGATGGCGCTCTCGTAGTTCGACGCGGCCAGGGCGATCTGCTTGAGGTTGTTGGTGCATTGGGCGCGGCGAGCGGCCTCGCGGGCCGACTGCACGGCCGGCAGCAGCAGCGAGATCAGCACGGCGATGATGGCGATGACGACCAGCAGTTCGATCAGGGTGAAGCCGCGACGCTCGGGCGCCGTCGCCTGGGTTTCAGTGCGCAGCATGACGGACTCCTCGGGAGGTGTTCGGTCGGTCGGGATGACTGGGACGAGTCGGATTCGGAGAGGATTTGACAACGATCGCGGGTCCGGCTTCATCGCGAGTGGGCCGTCAATGGACCACGGCCTTCGCCTTGCCGAGCCTCGCTCCTTTGGGAAGGTCCTTGGTGGTCACCGGCAGAATGCCCGCCTTGGCGCCGGCCTCATCGACCGGCTCCGGGGGCGAGCCGGTCCCGCACCCCACGGCCGCGGCCAGGATCACGGCGCACGCCATCCTCAGCATCTCGCGGTGGTTCGTCACGAGACTGCACCTTTCGTTGGAATTGACTGCTGGGGTGGCAGTTTGCGCAACCAGACGGCTCCGCTGGTCCGCGACGACTACAGCGCCCGTACCGACAGGCTCCGCGCGATCGCAAATCAGCCACCGGCGAGGGTCCGGGAAGAGGCTAGGCCCGAATGAGTTCGGCGAAGGAGGCAGAATTCAACGGTGGATTGTGCCGAAGTCGTGCCGACGAAGGGGAGGGTACGGAGCAGGACGCGGGGAAGACGTCCGATGGCTCCGGGTCGGAACGACCCGTAACTCGGTGAGTTGGAATCGGGAGAGATCGTGTCGCCACGGTCGGGTATCCACTCACCGTGAATTAGCGTAGGCAGAGTAGGCGTGCCTGTCCAGACCATTGCAAGAAAATAATAAAGGCGTTGAGCCCACGGAAATCCCTGGACGAGAGATGACAGTAGACGCATGGTCGTACCCGCTGAGGGAGCGGATCGGTTGGTCGCGAAGCGGGTCGTCGCGGCAATCTCCCAGACCCCACGACCGCCGCGTCCGGTTCGACTACGCGGCTGGTCGTCGAGCCCCTCGGCCCGACCCGGTGATTCCCGCGTCCTCGTCCGCGCGAACCGACCGACCTCCGCCGCTTGATCCGGGTCGAATCCATAGCTAAGCTGGTCCGATTTGTGTCGCGAAACGGCACCCTCCCGGGGAAACCGCTCGATGAGATATGCGACCGTCGCCGCACTGTTCCTGGCGATCCTGACGTCCCGGCCAGCCGATGCGCAACAGGTGCTTGTCGGGTCGAAGAAGAACCCGACCATCGAAGAGATTGTCACCGAGGTTTCCCCCGCCCGAATCGAGACAACGATCCGGAAGCTGGCGAGCTTCGGCACCAGGCACACGCTATCCGACCCGGACAACCCCGATCGCGGCATCGGCGCGGCTCGGCGTTGGATCAAGGGAGAGCTGGAATCCTATGCCAGGGAGTCCGGCGGCCGGTTGATCGTCGAGGAGGATTCGTTCGTCCAGCCGGTCGCCCCGCGGGTGCCGAGGCCAACGACGCTGGTCAACCTCGTCGCCATCCTGCCCGGCACCCAGCCGGCCTCGAAGGACCGGTGGCTCGTCGTCAGCGGCCATTACGACTCGATCCCCTGGCCGATCTCCGACGCGAAGAGCGACGCCCCCGGCGCCAACGACGACGCCTCGGGCACCGCTGTCTCGTTGGAACTGGCCCGGGTCATGTCGAAGCATCATTTCGACGCCACGCTCGTCTTCCTCGCCGTCGCGGGCGAGGAGCAGGGCCTGCTCGGCGCCACGCACTGGGCCGAGAAGGCCAGGCGAGAAGGCCGGAAGATCGAGGCGATGCTCACCAATGACATCGTCGGCAACACCCACGGAGGCAACGGGATCAGGGATAATCGGCGGGTCCGCGTCTTCTCCGAGGGGGTGCCGTCCGACGAGACCGAGGCCCAGGCCCGGATTCGACGCTCAGTCGGCGGCGAGAACGATGGACCCTCTCGCCAGCTCGCCCGTTACATCAAGGAGGCCGGCGAGCTCTACCTCAACAACTTCGAGGTGACCCTGGTCTTCCGGCGCGACCGCTACGGACGAGGAGGCGACCACATCCCCTTCAACGAACGAGGGTACGCCGCCGTCCGGTTCACCGAGCCCAACGAGGATTTCAACCGCCAGCACAAGAAGGTGGAGACGGTTGACGGTGTCGAGTTCGGAGACGTCGTCGATCGGGTCGACTTCGCCTACGTGGCTCAGGTCGCACGGGTGAACGCGGCGACCCTCGCGAGCCTGGCGCTGGCGCCGGCGCCTCCAACCGACGTCCGCTTCGCGACCGGCCGGCAGGAATACGACACCCGGATCGGCTGGAAGCGCGGGAGCGAGCCCGAACTGGCCGGCTATCGGATCGTCTGGCGCGCCACGCATCAACCGTTCTGGACGCGAGGGCTCGACGTCCTCGCCGATAAGCCCGCCGACCGGGCCGAGGCGGTTGTCAAGGATCTTTCCAAGGACGACCTGTTCTTCGCCGTCCAGGCGGTCGACCGCGACGGTAACGCGAGCTTGCCGACCTTCCCCGTCCCGCCCCCGATCCGACCGGCCCAGGCGAATCGCGAGTGACGCTACGTCCCTCCGCTCCGCGCCACCCTGGCGAACCGCCGACGTCAGTCGCCGGGCCATCCCGCACCGGTCGGCGACTCGGCGGGCCGGTGGGTCGGCAGGAGTGAGGGACCCGGCGACTCACGTCGCCAGTTCGCCAATGTGCGTCCGTCGGTCACTGGGTCCTCAGCCTTCCCGATCGAAAAGCCCGACTCAATCCGTGCCGGTCCCCGAGGGGCAACCTGCAATTCCTGTCGCGTAAGGGTCGGGAGGCCAGCGCGGCCGAGCCGCCAGCAACTTATCAATCAGGAATCATGAACCACCGAGACACCGAGACACAGAGATCGGAAGAGAAGACAGTTGGGGGACCGGGCATGGGAGATCGGCCGGGGTGAGCCGGTCTCGAGTCCTCTTCTCTTCTCGGTTCGATCTCCGTGTCTCGGTGTCTCGGTGGTTTCCTCCTCCGGGGACTGGCCAGCGGGAGGAGGCGGAGCCGCGATTGACCGAGGGCGATTCGAGCAGTTCTGACGATGCAAAGCCTGGCGCCCGAGTCCCCTGGGAAATCTTGCACGCCATACGCGATTCTCGGGATTCGTCATACAGAGGGCGTCTCCTCAAACGGCGAGCGGACTATCAACCAGGACTGGCTCCATCCGCTCTCTTCGCCCCGTTGCACTTCCACGGTGATCATCAAATGTTGGATTTTCGCCGCGGCATCGATTAAGATTGGGGCGAAAGAATGGGACGATCGCCTCTTCTGAAGCCTGTCGGGACTCCCGGATGCGTAGACTGATCCTCGGCCTGCTCGGTGGATTGGCGACGATGGCCGGGGCGGTGAAAGCCGGCGAGGGCCGAGCGCCCACGTTCGAGCGGGACGTCGAACCGGTGCTGACGCGGGCCGGGTGCAACGCCGGGGCGTGTCATGGCAAGTCCGGGGGCCGGAGTGGATTCGCGCTCTCGTTGCTGGGGTTCGACCCGGCCGGCGATTATGTGGCGATCGCGAAGGACGCGGGCGGGCGCCGGGTCTCCCGGATCCGGCCGGCCGAGAGTCTCCTGCTGGCGAAGGCCTCGGCGCGGCTGCCGCACGGCGGCGGGGTCCGGCTGGCGCCGGGAAGTTCGGGTTACCGGACGGTGCTCGACTGGATCATCGGAGGGATGCCCAGCACGCCGGCCGATGCGCCCCGCGTCGAGCGGATCGCCGTGGAGCCGACCGAGCGAACCCTGAAGCCCGGCGAGTCGTTCCCGCTACGGGTCAAGGCGCACTACACGGACGGCTCGACCGAGGACGTGACCGGCCTGGCCGCCTTCCTCTCCAGCGAGCCGGCGCTGGTGAAGGCCAGCGACGAGGGGCGCATCACCACCGGCCCGATCCCGGGCGATGCGACCGTCTCGGCCCGGTTCGTCGGCCTGTTCGCGAGCTGCGACGTCAACATCCCCCTGCCGGGCGAGGTCCCGGCCTCGCGTTACGCCTCGCTGCCGAGGTCGAACTTCATCGACGGGCACGTCTGGACGAAGCTGCACAAGCTCGGGCTGTTGCCATCCCAGCCGGCCGGCGACACCACGTTCCTCCGGCGCGCGCACCTGGACGTGATCGGCCGGCTCCCCACTCCCGAGGAGACGCGACGGTTCCTCGCCGACCCGTCGCCCGACAGGAGGGCGCGCCTGGTCGATCGCCTGCTCGATCGGCCCGAATACGCGGACCACTGGGCGAACAAGTGGATGGACCTCCTGCGCCCGAATCCCTATCGCGTGGGGATCAAGGCGGTCCTGAACCTCGACGGCTGGATCCGGGACTCCTTTCGGCGGAACATCCCGTACGACCAATTTGTCCGCGAGATCGTGACGGCGAGCGGAAGCACCTTCGATCAGGGGCCGGCGACGATCTTCCGCGACCGCCGCGAGCCGGAAGAGATCGCGCCGCTGGTCAGCCAGCTCTTCCTGGGCATCCGGCTCGAATGCGCCAAATGCCACCATCATCCGTTCGAGTCGTGGGACCAGTCGCAGTTCTACGAGTTCTCCGCGTTTTTCGCCAGGATCGGCCGCAAGGGGACCGGCCTGTCGCCGCCGATCTCCGGCAGCGAGGAGATCATCTTCGCGGGGAAGTCGGGGTCGGTGAAGCACCCGCTCACGGGCGCGGTCCTGGCGCCCCGGGCGCTCTTCGGCTCGGCGCCCGTGCCCGACGATCCCGACGCGGACCCCCGCGAGGCGCTGGCGAGCTGGATGACGTCGCCCGAGAACCGGTATTTCTCGCGGGTGATCGTCAACCGGGTCTGGGCCGAGATCATGGGCCGCGGGATCGTGGACCCCGTGGATGACCTGCGCGCGACCAACCCGCCGAGCAACGGGCCGCTGCTCGACGCCCTGGCCGACGATTTCCGGATCCACGGGTATGACCTCAAGCACCTGATCCGGACGATTCTGACATCTTCGGTGTACGCGCTGGCCTCCGAGCCGAACGAGCGGAACGTCGCCGACACGAGGAACTTCTCGCGGCACTACCGGCAGCGGCTGCGGGCCGAGGTGCTGCTCGACGCGATCTCGGACGTGACCGGCGTGCCCGACACCTTCTCGGCGGCACCGCCCGGCTCGCGGGCCGCGGAGATCTGGACGCATCGGGTGCCCTCGCTGTTCCTGGACACGTTCGGCCGGCCCGACCCGAACCAGGACCCGCCCTGCGAGCGCACCGTCGACACCACGGTCGTCCAGGCGCTCCACCTGATGAACGCGCCCGAGCTGCACCGGAAGGTCACCAGCGATGACGGCCGGGCGGCGAGGCTGGCGAAGAGCGGCCGGTCGCCGCGCGCGATCGTCGAGGAGCTCTATTTGCTCACCTATTCGCGGCTCCCGACCGAGGATGAGAGATCGGTCGGGGTCGCGCTGTTCGAGGCACCCGGGGCCGACCGCCGCGCAGCGGCCGAGGACCTGATGTGGGCGCTGATCAACTCGGCGGAATTCCTGTTCAAGGACTGAACTGACGGTTGGGGGTATTGCCATGGGCCTGCACACGAACTGCGAATCGGTCACCCGCCGGGACTGCCTGCGGCTGGGCCTGGGCGCCCTGATCGGCGGCGGCCTGGTGGACGCCCTCCGGTTGCGAGGTGAGGCCGCCCTGCCCGGCCGCCGGCCGTCGAGCTGCATCCTGATCTGGATGGACGGCGGACCGAGCCACTACGAGACGTTCGACCCCAAGCCCGATGCGCCCCGAGAAGTCCGCGGCGAGTTCTCGCCGATCGAGACGTCGGTGCCGGGGATTTATTTCTCCGAGCCGATGCAACGGCTGGCGGCGATCGCGGACAAGCTGGCGATCGTCCGGTCGATCTGCCACAACCAGGGGAACCACGGCGCCGGCAACCACTACATGATGACGGGCGCACCGACAAGGATCCCGGTCGGCTGCGGGGCGTTTGTCAGCTTTCACCCCAGCCTGGGCTCGGTCGCGGCGCACGAGCGGGGGGCGATCGGTGGATTGCCGCCTTATTTCTCAATCCCGAGCATGTCGAGGTCGGGCGGGCCGAACTTCCTGGGCGCGAAGTACGCCCCGTTCGTGGTCCCCGACGACCCGAGCCGCGACGGCTTCCGGGTCCGCGACGTCGCGCCGCCGAGGGGCCTCGACGATCGCCGCGCCGACCGTCGCCGCGACCTCCGGGCGCGGGTCGACCGCTTCCGCCGCTTCGCGGAAGAGTCGGCCGCCGACCCGGCCGTGACGCTCGACACTTACTACGAACAGGGCTACGACCTGATGTCGTCGCGAGATGCCCAGCGGGCGTTCCGGATCGGCGATGAGCCCGACGCGGTCCGCGACGCCTACGGCCGGAACGCGTTCGGCCAGCGGGCGCTGCTGGCCCGTCGGCTGGTCGAGGCCGGCGTCCCGTTCGTGACCCTCAACCAGGGCGGATGGGACCATCACATCGGCATCTTCAAGGCGTACCGCGAGCGGATGTCGGCCTTCGAATCGACGATCGCCTCGTTGATCCAGGACCTCGACCGTCGCGGCCTTCTGGAAACGACGCTGGTGGTCGCGCTGGGCGAGTTCGGCCGGACGCCGAAGATCAACAAGGACGCCGGCCGAGACCACTGGTCCAGCGCGATGTCGGTCCTGTTCGCCGGGTGCGGGACGCCCGGGGGCCTGGTGGTCGGCTCGACCGACCGCCACGGTTATGCCGCGAACGAGCGGGTGCTCGCGCCCGAGCACTTCGCCGCGACGATCTACACCAAGCTCGGCATCGACCCGGCGAAGATCTTCCACGCCCCCAACGGCCGCCCGGTCCAGCTCGTGAGCGACCCGACCCCGATTCGGGAACTCATGGGATGAGCCGGCCTTCGCGACCGAGGTGGAAGCCGCCGATCGGGATCCTCGGGGCGGTCCTGATCGCGGGGCTGATCGCCCCGCGTCCGTGCCTGGCGAAACCGCCGACCCTGACCGGGTTGTTCCCGCCGGGAGCGTGCCGCGGCCAGACCGTCGCGATCGAGGCGGCGGGGACGTTCGACCGCTGGCCGGTCCAGGCCTGGGTCGACGGGCCGGGCGTCGCCATCCGGGCCGAGAAGGCGAAGGGAAAGCTGTCGGCCGTCGTGGCGCCCGATGCGGCCCCCGGCCTGCGATGGATCCGGCTTTACGACGACGAGGGCGCGACCGAGCTGCGCCCGTTCGTCGTCGGCGTGCTGCCCGAGACGATCGAGGTCGAGCCGAATGACGAGCCGAAGGCGGCGCAGCGCCTGGACAGGTCGTCGATGACGGTCAACGGCCGCCTGGCGAAGGCGGGTGACGTGGACGGATTCGCCCTCTCACTCGAACGCGGCCAGACGATGGTCGCCAGCGTCGAGGCGGCGGGGCGGCTCGGCTCGCCGATGGACGCCGTGCTCCAGGTCGTCTCGGCCGAGGGATCGGTGCTCGCCCAGAATGACGACGACGTCGGCCCGGATCCTCGCATCATCTTCGAGGCCCCGGCCTCCGGCCGGTACACCGTCCGGCTGTTTGCGTTCCCGAGCAAGCCCGACAGCAGCATCCGGTTCGCCGGAGGCGGTGACTACGTGTATCGGCTCACCCTGACGACCGGCGGCTTCCTCGATTATGCCTTCCCGGTCGCCGTAGGCCGCGACGGGCCGGCCACCGTCGAGGCCATCGGCTGGAACATCTCCGGTGCGATGTCCTTACCGGTCCCGACCCCGGACGGCCGCGAGGTATTCGAGGCGGCCGCCGGGTCGCTATCGGGACAGGCCGAGGTGCGCCGGGTCCCCTGCCCCGCGACGGTCGAGGCCGAGCCGAACGATCCGACACATCCCCAGATAATCACGAACCCGATCGCGATTAGCGGCCGGATCGACCCGCCCGACGATCGGGATGCGTTCCGGATCTCGCTGAAGAAGGGCGAAAAGCGAGTGATCCGCGTCGAATCCCGCGCCCTGGGCCGGCCGCTCGATCCGGTGCTCCGCATCCTCGACGCCGCGGGCAAGGTCGTCGCCGAGTCGGACGACGAGGGCGGCATGGATCGGGATTCCGAGCGATCGTTCACCGCCCCGGCGGATGGCGACTACCGCCTCGTCGTGCGCGACCTCCACGGCCGGGGCGGCCCTCGGTTCGCCTACCTGCTGACCGTGTGCGGACCGCGGCCGGACTTCGAGCTGACGCTGGCGGCCGATCGCTTCGACCTGACCCCGGGGAAGACGACGAAGGTCAAGGTGGCCGTCAAGCGCGTGGACAGCCTGGCCGAGCCGATCGAGATCATCGCCGAGGGCCTCCCGGCCGGCGTCAAGGCGACGACGATGACCTCCAAGCCCGGGGATGCCTCGGCCCGCTCGGTCGAGCTGGAGCTGTCGGCCGGGGAGGTCCCGTACTCCGGCCCGTTCCGCATCATCGGGCGGACGACGAGGGACCCTCGCACCGTCCACCACGCCACCGCACCCATTGCGGGCTTCGAGGCCCGGACCGATCAGCCGTGGCTGACGGTTCACCGCAATCCGAGCGGACAGAAGGCGCCCGCGGCCAAAAGATGATATCGAGGTTAATACCCCCTTTCCGGCGAGGACGGGAATCGTCCGCGATAGGTCCGTAGCCGGCGTCCAACCAATTCTCACCTGTCTGTCCTTCCGAAGCGGTGGGGGCCGCTTGCCCGGGCTGGCTACGCCGCCGCCTTCCGCGGCACCGACAACTGGAATAGAATGGAGATGAGAGGCCGGCGAACCGCCGGAGCAAGAGGAGATTTGCGTGCCCCGTATCTCGGTATTCTACGGCATCGCGATCTACATGTATTATCGTGACCACTCGCCTCCTCACTTCCACGCGATCTACGGCGAGCACGAGGCGACGGTGGCGATCGAGACGGCCGAGATCCTTGATGGGAAGCTGCCGCGGCGTGCCCGGACGCTCGTCTCCGAGTGGGCCGTGGCCCGCCACGACGAGCTGGCGCGATCCTGGGAGCTGGCGCGAACCGGGCAGCCGTTGCCCACGATCGAGGGGTTGGAGTGAGTCGGGAGGTGGGTATGATCCTTCGCGTCTGTGAGGCCCGAGTCTGCGGGCCGCATTCGTTGCAGCTGACTTTCAGCGATGGCACCGCCAAGCAGGTCGATGTCAGCCCACTGCTTGAGGGCCCGATCTTCGAACCGCTGCGGGATCCCGCGTATTTCGCATGTGCGACCCTCGACGCGACCTGCGGCACGGTCGTCTGGCCGAATGGTGCGGATTTCGCTCCAGAGGCGCTCCACGATTTGGAAGCCGAGACAGTCTCCGAATCGGCGGCCTCACGAGGCGTTATGTCGGCTGTCTCGTTCGGTGAACGGTGATGAAACCGCTGAGCGAAATCCGCTCCAGGCCGCGGCCGACGCCGAGACCGTGGCGGAGCGCATTGACGAGTTCGGGCAGCGATACCGTCTCGACTTCGAGATGACGAACCCGTCGGGTCGAGCAACGATCCGGTCAGCCTGGATCATTCGGGCGGGTGAAGATTTCCCTCCACTGACCACCTGCTTCGTACTTCCGAGGTGAGGCACACATGGCGACGCATATCAACATGCTGGACGCAGTTGCGGTAACGGAGGATCTACCGGCACCGGGCCTGACTGCCGGGGAAGTCGGGGCGGTGGTCGAGATCCTGGGTGACGGGGAGGCGTTCGAGGTCGAGCTCTGCGACAACGACGGCCAGACCTACGGGTTGCACACTCTCAGGGCGAACCAGATCATGGCTCTCCACACCCGCGGGCAAGCGCTCCGACTGCATGTGGAGGCTGCCTGAGGGATCGTTCAACCGACGTGAGGCAGCAGCCGTTGGCAAGCCAGCGGATCACCATCGCGAAGGTCGGCGGAGTTGCGGCCGATGTCCTCGGAGGACGGCTGCGGCGGTGGGCGGCTGCGCGGGAAGCCGTCGGGGCCGACGAATGGTCGAGTGAACAGTGGCCTTCGTCCATTCGAGTTGAGGTCGACGATTTCGCCGGTCAGTTGCGCGTGCGCGGTTGCTTCCTGCCGGTGGTTCACTTCGTTGAGTGGTCCGACCTGTGGTCGATGGGCGACCTGTTTTTCCGATGGCTCACGCCGCCCGGTGGATCGCCGCTGCTCATCGCTTACGGCGATCGGTTCGAGGTTTATGGGTACGCCCTACCCGACGGCAGCCGATTGCAACGCGCGCTGACTGTCGGTCCGCAACAATTCCCCGAATACGACCAATTCGTGGTGCGGTTGCGAGAGGCAGCCGAGGTATGGGAGGGATTGCTGGAACAGGCGATCATCGTTGTGCTCCGAGAGATCGTCGGGGGCCTCGTTACCGACGAGGAACTCCTCGGGTCGATGTCCGTCGTGCCCGATTGGATCTCCGGACACGGATTGTCCAACGGGAACCCGGAACAGGGCCAGCACCCGGAACAGGGACGCGGCTAGGTCCGCCGTTCAGGCCGCCGTCCGCGGTTCTCCAGCCGGTGTGGTTCGAGATCGAAATCCGATCATCCGATCCTCTCAGCGACCAATCGCGCCCGGAGCCGCTGTGTCCCGTTCGCACCGCGGAAAGGAATCATGGCGGCGCGGAAAAAGGGGACGTAACGAGCATGTCTGCCCAGTAGGCCGGTGCAACATCCCAATTCAGACGTTACGTCCCCGCAGAGAGGGGGGAGAAGAAAAGGGGCCTGGAGGAGCGGAATGGGGTCTGGGAGAGGAAAGGGTCTGGCGGGAGAGGAAAGGGTCTGGAGCCTTTGTTTTCGGGTCCCGCCCCCTTTCCGGAGGCGGCCCCTTTCCGGAGGACCCGACCCCCTTCCGGATGCCCAGTCGTTGGAGGCACCAGAGCCGTTCCAGCCCCAGCCGGGCTTCTGGCGCGCCGCGCGCGGCAGCCCGACTGGCTCAATCGCCGTCGGCCGGCGCTGGGACGGCCGCCAGCGCCCGCAGCCGGTCGAGGCCGACGGGCTCTTGCGTCAACCAGGGGATGATCGCCACCCGGCCGACGGAACGCCGTACCCGTTCGATGTGCGGGCTCTCCTCCGAGGCGCGCGCCGCCAGGAGCGGATCGTAGGGCCTCGCGGCGGCGAGCGACGAGTTGATGACCCATCCCCAGGGCTCGATGCCGGCCCGCCGAAGGTCTTGCTGCAATCCCTCGGCCTCGAGCACAGGGGTCGTCTCCGGGAGGGTAACGATCAGCATCTTCGTCTGCTTCGGGTCTTGCAGGCGCATCATGGGGGTGACGGCGCTCGTCCCGGGCGGCAGTTGCCGGAACAGTTCCCGGTGGAACGAGCCCATCGTATCGAGCAGGAGCAGCGTGTGGCCCGTCGGGGCCGTGTCGACGACCACGAACTTCCCTTTCGACTCAAGGATGACGCGGTGGAACGCCTGGAAGACCGCGACCTCCTCGGTGCACGGCGACCGCAAGTCTTCCTCGAGGAGAGCCCGGCCGGCGTCGTCGAGATTCTTCCCTCTGGTCTCGAGGACCTGCCGGCGGTAGCGCTCGACTTCGACGCGGGGATCGATGCGGCTGACCTGGAGCCCGGGCAGGTTCGACTCGACAGTCATCGCCAGGTGGGCCGCGGGGTCGGTCGTCGTGAGATGCACCGCGTGGCCGCGCGCGGCCAGTTCCACGGCGATCGCCGCGGCGACAGTGGTCTTCCCGACCCCGCCCTTGCCGAGCACCATCACCAGCCCGTGGCCTTCGGCCTCGATCTCGTCAATCAGGCCGGCCAGAGGCGGCAACGGGGACGGCGCCGCCTCCTCACGCCGCGAGGGCGCCGTTGCCGCCGAAGGCGTCGGATGGAGCAGCGCGCGCAGGGGCTCGAGCCCGACCAGGTTCCGGGGCTGGAGCGCGACGCGAGTGGTCGGGAGCCCCGCGAGCGCTTCCGGCACGTGGGACATGGCCTCGCGCTCACGCGCGATCCAGGCCCTGGCCAGCGGATCATCGCTCCCCGTCTCGGGCATGATGCCGTTGACGATCAGCCGCTGATTCGTGATCCCCAGCGCGGCGAGCTCGCCGCTGGTCCGCGCCGCCTCCGCGAGGGCACTCGGCTGCGGGCGGCTGACCAGGGCGACCGTGGTCTGCTCGGCGTTTCCGAGCTCGCTCACGGCCTGGGCATAGCGCTGCCGCTGCTTCTCCAGGCCGGCCAGCGGACCCAGGCACGACGCGCCCGCCGGATTGTTCTCCAGGAAGCCGGACCACGCGGAGGGCAGTTGCAACAGGCGGAGCGTGTGGCCCGTCGGGGCCGTGTCGAAGATGACGTGATCGAACCCGGCGGTCGACTCGTCGCCGGTCAGCAGCCCCGTGAACTCGTCGAACGCGGCGACCTCGGTCGTGCAGGCGCCGGAGAGCTGCTCTTCCATCGCCCTGACGGCCTCAGTCGCCACGACGCTGCGCATCGGCCCGACGATGCGATCGCGATACGCCTGCGCCGCGGCCTCGGGGTTGATGTCGAGGGCGAAGAGTCTGGGCACGCCCGGGACGGGAGTCGGCTCGTTCTCGCCCACCTCCATTCCGAAGACCTGCCCGAGGTTCGACGCGGGATCGGTGCTGACGAGCAGCACTCGCTCGCCGCGGTCGGCCAGGTCGACCGCGACCGCACACGCGAGCGACGTCTTGCCGACCCCACCCTTGCCGGTGAAGAACAGGTTTCGCGTGACGGGAGTGGGGATGACCATGATCGACCCTCCTTCAACGACACTGCCCGACGCGCGGTGAGACGATGCCCCGTCGGTCTCGACCGCCCGGGTGCAGCAGAAGGCGGAGACCGCTATCAGCCTCGAACGATCATACCCACCGAGGCGGCACCCGTCACCGGCCCCGGAAATGGCCGGACATGGGCCCATGTCCACGTTCGCCCTGGCCTCTGGTAGCGTCCCGGTTCCCAAAACAGGGACGGGGCCCCGAAGCAAGGACGCGGCCAGTTCCGCCGGTCCCGCTCCGGCCTTGCGTCCGGCGGCGACGTCCGTCCTCCGACTCGTGGCCCACGGCCCCACGGTCGGTTCCGGATCGGAATCCGAGAATCGCCGACACTGACCGACCGCGGAGAACCGGATCGACGGACAGAGCCGATGCCTCCTGAAGGCCGGACCGGACGGGATCGGCAGCTCCTGTCCTCTCCGTGAGTTGCCCTTCCGCAGTGCCCTCAAACCGAGTGGAGGGACTCCCGGCCCTGATGGCCTCGAATCGGCCTTCGCTCGTACGACCCATGGCCGTTCGAGTTGACACCTTCGGGGTGATTTGCGCCAATGCGTGTCGACCCTGTCGACCTCGCCGCGCCTGGCCGGTCCAGTTCGTCCGGAGGCAACAAGCGCAATGACCCGCATTGCCAGCACGCCACGTCCAAAAGGCGAGACCCGGCCACCGGCTCCGACGATCGCCGATTTCGGCAATCAGCGGATCGTCCTCCGCGGGGTCGGCAAGGACGTTTACGCCCTGCTCGACGAGGCGATCGGACCCGGACAACATGTCCGCCTGGCTTGCGACGGCGAGGACATCGAGCTGATGACGACCAGCGACCTGCACGAGATACTCAAGGGCCTTCTCGGCAGGTTCGTGGACGTGATCAGCATCGAATTCGAGATCGACCAGGTCGCCGTCGGCGAAAAGACCTGGAAGACCAAAAGGACCGACCGCGGCCTTCAGGCGGATCTCTCTTATTACTTTGAGCCGGCGAAGATTACGATGGCGAGAAAGGGGTTTCGTCGCAAGTCAATGAATCCGGCCGACTATCCATCGGCCCCCGACCTAACGATCGAGATCGACTCATCGCGGCCCCAGATTGACCGACCGTCAATCTACGCGGCGCTGAAGGCGTTCGAGATCTGGCGGTTCGACGGCACTTACGTTCGGATTGAGCAGCTTCAGCCGGATGGAACCTACCTGGCGGTCAAACGCAGCCGGTTTCTGCCTGTCACCGCCGAGCAGATTCGCCGCTGGATACTCGACGACGAGGCGTCCGACGGGCAGGCCTGGGTGCGCCGCTTAACGCAATGGGCGCGACGGCTCCGCCGGCGGAAGTGAGCGGCGGAGCCGTATGCTCCCCGGATTACTTGCCGGCGGGCTTCCGCCGCAGGTGATGGTCGGCGAAATCCATGTAGGCTTCCCAGTCGTCGGCCGTGACGTCGTGGCCGCCGGGGCGGATGCGATAGCCGATCGTGCTCTTGATCAGGCTGTTTTTCGCCGGGCGGGGCATCTCCGTGATCGCCAGGCCGTCGGTGCCGAGCAGGCGGTAGACCGGGTCGGCGCCCTGCGCGCCCAGGAACTCGCCCTTCGGGTCGGCCCAGCGATCGCCCTCGGCCGAACAGACCAGGACCGGCCGGGGCGCGATCAAGGCAATCAGCTCGTGCTGGTCGAACGGCAAGAGTTCCTCGTGGTCGGTGTATTTCTGGTGGTTGGCGCACAGCCAGTGCGGGAACGCGCGGTTCATGATGCCGACAGTCTCGCCGTAGATCCGCCGCGACAGCGCGGCACCGCCGCATCCCGAGTTGTTCGAGATGACGATGGCGAACCGAGGGTCAGTCGCCCCGGCCCAGAGCGCCGTCTTGCCCAGCCGCGAGTGGCCCATCACGATGACCTTCTTGCCGTCGATCTCGGGCATCGTCTCGAGGAAGTCGAGCGCCCGGCTCAGGCCCCAGGCCCAGGCGGCGATCGAGCCCCACTCGTCAGGCCCGGGGCGCGTCTGGCCCTCGCGGTAGAACAGCGGATGGACGCCGTTCTTGAAGCCGTCGTCATAATCCGGGTCGATGTCCTCGTAGCAGGCCGTGGCCAGGGCATAGCCGCGCTCGATGATCCGCTCGACGGGCCAGCGCGATGATGCGGCCCCTCGCGAGGATTCGGGGGCGACATGCTCCTCGGGCACGGCCTTGCCGCCACGCTCGCGACGCGTCCACCGCCGGGAAAGCGGGATGCCCGGGTCGCTGCTGACGGTGTGATTTCCCTGGAAATTCAGGGCCAGAAAGGCGGGCACCGGCCGCGACGCCGACGCGTCCTTGGGCAGGTAGATCAGAAGGTCCATCCGCGGCCCGTCGAGCTTCTCGGTGAACGCGATCGTCACCTCGCGGCGGATCGCCTTGCCGCCGAGGGCGTTGCGGTCCTCGGACCGCAGTCGGACCATCGGCCGGATAGACGCGGGACGGTCCGGCACCCGGCCGTACATCTCGGTCTCGAACAGCCGCAGGAGTTCGGGCCGGCGGACCTTGACCCACAGGTCCGGCGTCGTGACCTTCTTGCCATCGGCGGTCGTCAGCGGGTCGATCGCCGCGAACTGGCCGACCTTCGACTCGTCGTAGTTGGCCGCTGGCTGCGCCTCGGCCGACGAGCCCCAGAATCCGATACTCAGGACCAGCACCACGGCCGCACGACAGGGACGGAGTCTCGCGTTCATGCCCGGTCAGTCTCCCGCGCCGGCCGCGTGTGCCGGAGCCTTCGCCTCGGCGCCCGCCACGCGGCGGGCCATCTGCCTCATCATCGCGCGCTCGGAGAGCCCGAGCCAGCAATGACCCTGGCCCGGCCCATAGGTGATCGAGCCGCCGTAGGCCGGCCGGGCGCGCGACAGGAACGCGTCGAGCTGGTGCACGGCATTGTTCAGGAAGTAGTCGTCGGCCTCGCCGACCCAGATGTGGATCTTGCCCTCGAGCTTCGGGCCCAGCTCAGCCCAGCGCTCCTCGAGGATCCGCCGCAGGTCGTACGCCTTCCAGTGATCGGCCGCCGAGCGGTCGATCCGGCCGGTTGCCGGGTCCCAGAGCGGCACCGGCCGGCCGTCGGCGCCGCGGGCGCCGTAGGTGGCATTCCAGGCACCCCACTGGCCGCCCGAGAACGCATACGAATTGCCCCGGCCCATCACGTTTTCCATCTGGCACTCGTGCCGCATCGTGAACCGCACGTCGCCCGAGACGTCCCGCGCCGAGGGACGCTCGAACCCGTGCTTGTTCACATACGCGTTCTCGTCCTCGTAGATATTCACCAGCTCGAACGAGCGGAAGTCGACGCCGTCGGGGCAGAACGACCAGGTGCCGTTGAAGAAGTCAGGGTAAAAGACCTGGAGCGCCAGCGAGACCCAGCCGCCGGTCGAGCCGCCGTCGAGCACGCGCGACTTGCCCGTGCCGATCCCGCGAAAGACCCGCTCGACGTGCGGGATCAGCTCGCGGGTGATCGCCGAGCCATAAGGCCCGTGATTGGCCGAGTCGACCTGGTAGGGATCGCCCAGCGGGCCGGCGCCATCGAGGTGCAGCAGGATCATCCGCGGCGTGTCGTCGGCCAGCCAGGTCCTCCGGAACCGCGAGCCCTCGGCCATCATGCCGTCGACGTCGGTGTAACGAGAGCCGTAGCCGCCAATATGCACGCGGAGCGGATAACGCCGCTCCGGCTCGCGCGCGAAATCGCGGGGCAGGATGATTCCGGCGCGGAGGTCGATCGGCCGGCCGTGGAAGCCGCTCAGCAGCTTCGAACGGATCTTGATGTGCTTGACCAGATCGGTGTCGGGCGGGAGCGTCTCGTCGGGGAGCGCGCGAGAGAGCTCCAGCTCGACAACGCCGCCGGCTGCCGGATCGATCCGCGTTGTGCGCACCGGCCCATATAGGTCGCCCGGCGCGTTGGCGAGGTTCAGGTCGAGGTTGCGATGCAGGACGGCCTGAATGCTGTATTCGCCCGGTCTCAGTCGGCCGAGGCTCTCGATCGGGAAGATGGCCGATCGGCCGTCGAGCGTCGCGACTGCGCCGGGCTCGAGGCCGTCGACGTCGCGGCCGAGGACGGGCGGGGCGTCCATGCCGGTGCGGCCGAGTGATAGCCGCGGCTCGTCCGTTCCCGATGGTGCGAGGATGACCATCAGACGGCCGCCGCGGGGCCAGGGCGATGCGCCGGTGCCGCCCGATGTCAGTCCGTCGGCCAGCTTCACGTCGAACCGCAGCGAACCCGGGCGTGACGGAGCGGGCTCGTCGGCAAGTAGCGTCATGGGCAGTCCATACCCGGCGAGGAGGAACAGGGTCGCGGCGATCCGCCGGGGCCACGCGAGTCGGCGACACAAACGCGAGTCCTCAGACGCGCACCCGGTCATCGGGATCCTCCGCGGGGGGTTCGGGATAACGCCGCCGGATCGGCTCGACCTCGCGGGCGATGAACTCGTCGACCTGCCGTTCGCAGCGGCCGATGTAACGGGTCGAGTCGAGCACGGCGTCGGCGTCGAACGGCGGGAATGCCGGATCGGCCTGGATCCGGGCCAGAAGGTCGTTGTCCCCGGCGCCCTCCTTGATCCGCGACGCGGCGGCCATCGCATGCTGGCGGATCCGCTCGTGCAGGTCCTGGCGGTCGCCGCCGGCCTGCACGGCCGCCATCAAGAGGTTCTCGGTGGCCATGAACGGCAGTTCGTTGGCGACGTGTCGCGCGATCACCGACGGGCGCACGACCATCCCCGGCACCACGTCGAGATACAGGTTCAGGATCGCGTCGACGGCGAGGAACGACTGCGGCAGGGTGAGCCGACGCACCGCGCTGTCGTCCAGTGTCCGCTCGAGCCACTGCGTCGCGGCGGTCTGCGCGGCGGCCGCCGGCATCGCCATCACGAACCGACCCAGCGAGCACATCCGCTCGGCGCGCATCGGGTTCCGCTTGTAGGCCATCGCCGACGAGCCAATCTGCTCCGACTCGAACGGCTCTTCCAGCTCGCGCTCGTGGGCCAGCAGGCGGAGGTCCATGCCGAAACGGTGGGCGCTCTCGCCGATCGCGGCGAGTGCCGTCGTGACCTGAGTGTCGACCTTCCGCGTGTAGGTCTGGCCCGAGACCGGATAGGTCTGGTTGAATCCGAACGCATCGGCGACCATGCAATCGAGCGCCTCGACCTTTTCGTGATCGCCGCCGAACAGCTCGAGGAAACTGGCCTGGGTGCCGGTTGTTCCCTTGACGCCCAGGAACTTCAGCTCCGCCAGCCGGTGCTCGACGTCGCCGAGGTCGAGGATCAGCTCGTAGCACCAGAGCGTCGCGCGCTTGCCGACCGTGACGAGCTGCGCCGGCTGGAAGTGGGTGTAGCCCAGGCACGGCAGGCCCTTGTGCCGCTCGGCGAATCTCGCCAGGGCGTCGATCGTCGCGACCAGCTTGTCGCGGATGATCTCGAGCGCCGAACGGATCAGGATCAGGTCGGCGTTGTCGGTGACGTAGCAGCTCGTCGCGCCCAGGTGGATGATCGGCCGGGCCGACGGCGCCGCGTCGCCCATCGCGTGGACGTGCGCCATCACGTCGTGGCGGAAGCGCCGCTCGTACTGGGCGGCGGAGTCGAAGTCGATCGTGTCAACGACGGCGCGCATCGCGGCGATCTGATCGTCGCCAATCGCCAGGCCGAGGGTTCGCTCGGCCTCGGCGAGTGCCACCCACAGCCGCCGCCACGTCGAGAACTTCCGCCGCGGGGACCACAGTTCCGCCATCCGACGGCCGGCGTACCGGCCGATCAGGGGATTGTCATAAACGTCGCGAGCATCCATCAGCCATTCACCAGCCTGACAGGACAGAAAGGGCGCCGGCGGACCGTCGATCCCGCCGGCCTTTGGGGAAATCCGAGTCAACCATTGTGGTCGAGTCGCCGCGTTCGCACCACGGGGCTCCGGGTGTTTCGACCGGAAGGCATTATCCGGCGGCTCACGTCGCCGGTTCGCCCGGACCCGCCGGCGTCGAAGGCGTGAAACCTTCCGCCACGTACCACTCGAGCCCGCCCGGCAGGTTCTCGGCGGCGTATTCGAGGTGGATCACGCGGCGGCGGCCGGGTCCGGTCCGCGCGGCCGAGGCATGCAGCAGCAGAGGATGCATGACAATCGCACCGCCGGCCGGGACGATCGCGTCGACGGCCAGGTCGCCGGAGCGCGAGGTCCAGGCGGAGACCTCGGCCGGGTCGAGCCGTCCCGATCGGTGTGAACCTGGGAGGACGCGCATGGGGCGCCGTCGGGCCCGCAATGGTCCAGGTGCAGGCGGATCGTGACCATCCGCGCGAGCAGCTCGGCCGGTGCGTGGGCGTGTGGGATGCCCCCCTTGCGGGTCCACGGGCCGAAGCCCGACACGTCGCGGCGCTCGCGCACGGCGATCGTCAGATCCTGGTGCCACGGCAGGTTCCAGTTCACCGTCGGCGTCTTGTCGAAGAACAGCCCACGCACCGCGAACGCCCCCGGCCCGATTGCCGCCCCGGCGATCGCGACCAGCTCGGGCGAACGTGCCAGCTCGGCGGCCTCCGGGAGGCGCCAGAGCAGGTCGCGCCCTCCGTAGACCTCGCCCCGCCGATCGAGCCGGCCGTCGTGCTCCCCCTCGGAGTAAGACGCCGTCGCCTCGACCAGTCCGGCGAGGTCCGTCGGGCTCACCACCTCCGGGAGGATCGCGTAACCGTCGCGGGCCAGGCACTCCATCCAGCCTGCCATCGATTCCGATCGTCCGCTCATCCTGAGGGCTCCTCATCCCGGGCCGCCGCAATCCCCTCCGTCCCGAAGGATTGTCGGACGAGGTCCCTGCCAGTGCCAGAGCAGTTCGCCGCTCCAGCAGGCCCTCGCGACGACGGTTGACGCCTCTTCTCGGTATATATCGTTCCCGGCGGCCCTTTGGTAACCTGGATTCCATACGCCGAGGAGGAACCAGGCATGGGATATGGCATCGCGATGGTGGTAGCGCTCGTCGTCCAGCAGGCGGACGGCAAGGCCCGGGCCGGCAAGCCGGCCGAGGCCGCGAACGCCGTGGCGCGGGTGAATCCGGCGACCGGCGATCCACAACTGAAAGAAGCGCGCCGGCTGCTGAACAACGGCCGATACGCGGAGGCCGAGGAGGCCTATGGCGCCATCAAGACCGCCGCGAGCAAGCCGCCCGGGCACCTCGAGCCGCCGCTGAAGGTCGCGCTGGCGCTGGGGATCGCCGAGTGCCGCGCCAGCCAGGGCGAGTATCCCGCCGCCATCGAGATCCTGAAATCCACCGAGGCCGAGGTGCCCGGCAGCCCCGACCTGCCGGCGCGGCTGTCGGACGTCTACCTGGCCCGCGGCGACTGGGACGCCGCCGAGGCTGCGATGAAGCGCGCCCTGAAGGTCGATCCCGACAACCTGGCCGCCCGCTGGACCGAGGCCCGGCTGCACGGGCTGCGCGGCGAGACGGAGAAATCTGTTGCCGCCTGCAAGTGGTTCGTCGACCGTTACAACGAACGCCGCGAGCAGATCATCCACAACGCCGACGCGCTGCTCCTGGTCGGCCAGGCCGCCGAGCGCTATTATCGCGCCACGGCGAGGGGCGAGGAGCTGAAGGACTCGCTCAGCGATATCCTGAGCGAGATCTACGACACGGCGCTGCGGGTCGACCCGTCGTGCTGGCGTGCCCCCTGGCTCGAGGGCCGGCTGTTCCTATCCGGCCACGACGAGCTGCACGCGGCCCAGGAACTCGCGCGGGCCCAGCAGATCAACCCGCTCGCGCCCGAGATCCTCGTCACGCTCGGCCAGAACGACCTTGAGGGCTATCGCCTCGCCGCCGGCCGGACCAAGGCCGAGCGCGCCCTGGCCATCAATCCGCATTATGCCCCGGCGTTCATCCTGACCGCCGACCTCAATATCTCTGACGAGCGGTTCGTCGACGCCCGCGACGCTGCCCAGAAGGCCGTCGCCGAGAACCCACGCGACGAGGACGCGCTGGCCCGACTGGCGGCCTCGTACCGGCTGCTAGTCGACCCGATCGGCTCAACCGCGGCCGAGCTCGCGGCGCTCGCGGTCAATCCGCGTCCCGCGACCTTCTACTCGGCGCTGGGCGAGCGGCTGGCCGACCGCCGCAAGTACCACTCCGCCGAGCGTGCCTACCTGCTTGCGGCCGCCGCCGATCCGAACCGGCCCGACGCGCCCATCGGGCTGGGCATGCTCTACATGCAGGTCGGCCGCGAGACCGAAGCCCGCACCCTGTTCGACGCGGCGTTCGAGGCCGATCCGTTCAATCAGCGCTCGTACAACATGATCAAGGTTCTCAAGCACCTGACCGCCTACACGCCGGTCGAGTCGAAGCACTACACCGTGATCGTCGACCCGGCCCAGGACGCGCTCCTGGGCCGGTACATGTCGCGTTATCTCGAGTCGATCTACCCCACGCTGACCTCGCGGTTCGGCTACGCGCCGCCGGGCAAGACCAAGATCGAGATCCTCAAGGATCACCAGTGGTTCAGCGGCCGGACGGTCGGCCAGCCGTTCGTCCCGACGGTCGGCGCGTGCACGGGACGCGTCGTCGCCCTGGCCAGCCCCCGCGCCACCCGCGTCCCGTTCAACTGGGCCCGCGTGCTCACCCACGAGGTGACGCACGTGATCACCCTCCAGCAGACCGAGTTCAACATCCCCCACTGGTACACCGAGGCCCTCGCGGTCGAGAGCGAGGGCTATCCCCGGCCCCAGGAATGGAACAAGATGCTGCTCGAGCGAGTCCCTGCGCGCAAGCTCCTCAACCTCGACACGATCAATCTCGGATTCATCCGGCCCAAGGAGCTCGAGGACCGGCAGATGGCCTACTGCCAGGCGCAGCTCTACGCCCGGTACATGCTCAAGCGATTCGGCGACGACGCCCTGATCGAGATGCTCATGGCGTACCGCCGCGGCCTCACCACCGACCGCGCCATCGACGAGTGCTTCCACGTCGCCAAGGCCGATTTTGAGAAGGGCTATCTGAACTACCTCGACGAGGTGATCAAGACGATCCGCATTCGGGTCGAGGACGATAAGCGGGATGAGAAGCAGAAGGAGCTGACATTCTCGCAGATCGAGCGCCAGGTCAAGGAGAAGCCGGATGACCCCGACCTCAACGCCCGGATGGCCTACGAGCACTTCGCCCGGCGGAGCTACACCGAGGCGCGGCCGTATGTGGACAAGGCGCTCAAGCTCAAGCCCCATCACCCGCTGGCCAGCTACGTCAAGGCGAAGATGCTCGAGTCCATCGGCGACGAGGAGGCCGCGCTGGCGGTGCTCGAGCCGGCGCACGACCCCAGGAAGCCCAACGAACGGGTGATTGACCTGCTCGCCTATCTGAAGGTCAAGGCCGGCGCGCTGGACGAGGCGGCCAGTCTCTACGAGCTGGCGCGCAAGGACGACCCGTATCACACCAAGTGGATCGCCGGTCTGGCCCGCGTCCACCTGCGCCAGAAGAAGACGGACAAGCTGCTCGAGGACCTCGCCATGCTCGCGGCCAACGACGCCGACAACCTGGACGTCCGCAGGATGCTGGCCGAGCGCCACCTGGCCCTGGGCCACGCCGCCGAGGCCGCGAAATGGGCCACCGAGTGCCTGTACATCACCGTGTACGACCCCACGATCCATGTCCTGCTGGCCGACGCACAGGCCGCCGGCAAGCACTACGACGACGCCATCGAGGAATACCACACGGCGCTCGAGCTGAAGGTCAAGAAAGCCGGCGACGTGAAGGTCAAGCTCGCGAGGGCGCAGCTCGGCAAGGGCGACCGCGCCGGCGCGAAGGCGACCGTCGACGAGGTCCTCAGAGCCGATCCCGAGCACCCGGAGGCCCTGACGCTGCGGGAGGAGCTCGCAGGCAAAGGCGGCAAGTAACCGCGCTCGGGGCGACTCGCAAGAGCGGCGAACGCGTCATCCCGTCTCAAATGAGGTCGTTGATGTTATCCAAGAGCCTCTCGACATCCTGGCAGATCCGGACTCTCTGCGCTGCGCTGCTGACCCTGTTCATCGCATGGCCGCCGACCGCGCGGGCCGACGACCGGCCGCCGAACGTCGTCCTGATCATTGCTGACGACATGGCCTGGACCGACTACGGCTTCATGGGGCATCCGCGGATTCGCACGCCCCGGCTCGACCGGCTTGCGCGCGAAAGCCTGGTCTACCGCCGGGGCTACGTGACGAGCAGTCTCTGCTCGCCCAGCCTGGCCAGCATCCTGACCGGACGGTATCCCCACCAGCACAAGATCACCAGCAACGATCCCCCGCTGCCGCCGGGCGTCGGCGACGCCGCCGCGAGACGGGACCCGCGGTTCCTGGCCGCGCGGAAGGAGATGATCGCCGCATTCGACGAGATGCCAAGCTTGCCCCGCCTGCTCGCGCCCAAAGGCTACCTGAGCTTCCAGTCCGGCAAGTGGTGGGGCGAGAACTACAAGCGCGGCGGGTTCACGCACGGCATGACGCACGGCGACCCCGCGCGCGGCGGACGGCACGGCGATGCGGGGCTCGCGATCGGCCGGCAGGGGATCCGGCCGATCTCGCTATTCGTCGACCTGGCCCGGGTCAAGGATGCGCCATTCCTCGTCTGGTACGCCCCCCTGATGCCCCACCAGCCGCACAATCCGCCCGAACGGCTGCTGGCCCACTACCGCGACAAGGCCCCGTCCGAGCGGGTCGCGAAGTACTGGGCGATGTGCGAGTGGTTCGACGAGACCGTCGGCGAGCTGCTCGACCTGCTCGACAGGCAAAAGCTCTCCGACAACACGGTCGTGATCTTTCTGGCCGACAATGGCTGGATTCAGGACCCGACGGCCGACCGGTACGCCCCGAGGTCGAAGCAGTCGGCGTTCGACGGCGGGCTGCGGACGCCGATCCTCGTCCGCTGGCCCGGCAAGGTCGCGCCCCGGACCTCGGACGTCCCGGTCAGCGAAATCGACATCGCCCCCACGGTACTCGCGGCCGCCGGCCTGCGACCCGATCCGGAGCTGGACGGCCTGAACCTGCTGGACGAGAAGGCCGTCGCCGCGCGGCCGGCCGTGTTCGGCGAGATCTTCACCCACAACGCCGTGTCGATCCACGAGCCGGCGTCGAGCCTGCGGTTCCGCTGGGTCGTCTCGGGCGACTGGAAGCTGATCGTCCCCGACCGCCGCAACGAGCCGAACGCCGCCGTCGAGCTGTTCGACGTGGCGCACGACCCGCAGGAGACGCGGAACCTCGCCGCCGCCCAGCCCCGGAGGCTCGAGGAGCTGATGTCCAGACTCCAGGCCCGCTGGCCCACCGGCGTCGACCGTCGGTGAATCACGCCCCCCTACACCTTGATTGGACTCGCACACCGGGCGCCCGTCCCGCTAAGATCGTCGTCCATGAATAGACGCGACGGCAACCCCGACGGCTTGACACTGGCCGAGCTCCAGCGGATCATCTTACAAATGTACGGCGAGAAGGACGCCGCCCGAGGCGACGCGGCGACGTTCCTCTGGCTGACCGAGGAGTTCGGCGAGCTGGCGACCGCGCTGCGGTCGGGCACGCACGAGGAACTGGCCGCGGAGATGGCCGACGTCCTGGCCTGGCTGGCCACCCTGGCGAACATCCGGGGCGTCGACCTCCAGGACGCGGTGCTCCGCAAGTACGGTCGGAGCTGCCCTGGATGCGGCCGAACCCCATGCGTTTGCGACCCCGCGGAGAAGCCATAGGTGCCCGGCCTAGGGGCCGGCGCGAACCAAACCCGAGCGGCCCTCGTAGTTCGATGGGACCGCGCGCCGCGATCGACATCTCCCGTTGACCCCCTGGGATGCTCACAATCCATGACTGTTGACGCACAACCTGCCCGGGCGACCCTGCGTCGGCTCCCGGTCCGGCTGGCCGCAGCCTGCTGGGCCGCGGCGCTCTTCGCCGCGGCCGCCTCCCCGGCGCGGGCCGCCAGCCGCCCGATCGAGGTCGAGAACATCTGGATCGGCCTGGGGCCGACCAACTCGTTCAAGGTCGGGACCTGGACGCCGGTCTGGGTCCAGCTCCACGCCGGCGACGCGCGGTTCCAGGGGTTCATCGAGGTGATGGTCGCCGACGACGACGGGACGCCGACCTCGTACTTCACCCGGATCGACGTCGCCGCCAGGGACACCAGCACGGTCACCGCCTACGTCCGCCCGGGTTCGCGCAACCCCGACCTGACGATCCAGCTCTACGACGACGCGCGCAAACTCGTCGCCACCGTGCCGCAGGAGCTCATCCTGCCCCGGCCGCCGGAGGTGCTGATGCCCCATGAATCGATGATCCTGTCGATGGGCCAGCCGAGGGGAATCGAGAACGTCACGGACCTGCCTGGCTTCCGGGCCGGGAACCTGCCGGCCAACGGGCTCACGGGCCTTGAAGAACCCCTGGTCATCACCCGGATGGACCCCAGACTCGGCCGGCTCCCCGGCCGCTGGTACGGCTACGACGCCGCGCGGACGATCGTGCTGGACACCTCCGATCCCGAGGTGCTGAAATCGCTCGAGGGGATGCGGGGCCAGCCCCTGGTCGAGTGGGTCCGCCGTGGCGGCCACCTGGTGCTGTCCGTCGGCGCGAACTGGCAGCAGTTGCGCGACAGCGTCCTCGCCCCGATCCTGCCGGGATTGCCCGCCGGGCAGGAGGCGCTGCCGTCGCTCGAGGGCCTGGACGCGTTCGCCGGCTCGTCCAAGCAGATCACGCCTCCGAGCATCGAACCGCGTAAGGTGATGGTGACGAAGATCGACGAGGTCCAGCGCCGCGGCGGCAAGGCGCTGGCGGTGATGTCGGGCCTGCCCCTGGTCGTCCGCGGCCCCTGCGGCTTCGGCCGCGTCACCCTGATCGGGGTCGACACCAGCCAGAAGCTGTTCTCCGACTGGCCCGACCGCGGCCTGTTCTGGGCCCGGGCCATCGACCTGCGGACACAACGGGCCGATAGCACCAGCGTCGCGGTCCCGATGGGCGGCGGACGGTTCAACCGCGTCGGGATCAACGACCTGGCCACCCTGCTCCGCGCCTCGCTCGAGCAATTCCCGGGAGTTCGGCTGGTCCCGTTCGGCTGGGTCGCCTTCTTCATCTTCCTGTATATCCTGCTCATCGGGCCGGGCGACTACTTCTTCCTCAAGAAGATCCTGAAACGGATGGAGCTCACCTGGATCACGTTCCCCACGATCGTGATCGCCGTCAGTCTGATCGCGTACTACGCCGCGTACGTCTTCAAGGGGAGCGAACTCCTGGTCAACCAGGTCGAAGTCGTCGACGTCGACCAGGTCGACGGGATCGGGCGAGGCATGACCTGGGCGTCGCTGTTCAGCCCACAGAACCGCGACTATACGATGCGGATTCTCCCCCTGCCGATCGATGGCCAGCCGGCCGCGGCGCCGGGTTCGGCCGCCGAGGCAGAGCGGCCCGCGCCCGGGACCGAGGTCATTACGACCTGGTTCAGCTCGCCCGAGAACCAGTTCGCCTCGGCCGGTAGCACGGCGCCCCGGTTCCGGTTCGGCAGTTCGGGCTACACGTACGGCGGCTACTCGGACGAGGGCGGCGTGAACCCGGCGGGCGGCTCGATCGAGATGCTCCACAACGTCCGCATCCCGATCTGGAGCACCAAGAACATCACATCGCAGTGGTACGGCCCGGCAAAGCCGATCGTGGACGCCAACCTGCACGAGGTGGGCACGGGCCGGCTGAGCGGCAAGGTCACCAACCGGCTCGACATCCCGCTGGAAGACGCGATCCTCGCCTTCGACAAGCACGTCTACCTGCTCGGCCGGATCGAGCCCAGCGCGACCGTCTCGGTCGAGCTGGCCAGCAACCGGAACCTCTCGGGACTGCTCCGGGAGCGGGCCCGGGCCTACAGCAACCCCATGGTGTATTACGAGCGGAACAACCTCAACTACCGGCCCGAGTTGCTGCTCGACGCCATGTTTCACCAGAGCCTGACGCTCATGCCGGAAGAGCGGGTGCAAACCAACGAGGTCCTCCGCGACCTCGACCTCACCGGCCAGCTCTCGCTCGGCCGGCCGATGCTTGTGGCGCGGGTGCGCCGGCCCGGTTCGCGGCTGGTCCTGGACAACGCCCCATCGGCACCGAAGATCGATCAGACGACCCTGGTCCGCGTCATCCTTCCGCTGGCCGGGCCCGGCGAATGACGCCGCATCGAACCGAATCCCCGGCGCGGCCGGCGGCCCGCCCGCCGCGCCGACATCCCCGGACCGCCAGCCGACACGGCTCGACTCGACTCGACTCGACACGAGGCTCAACCCCGATGATCGAAACGCATGATCTGACGAAGATGTACGGCGATCTGTACGCCCTCAATCGCCTCAACCTGACGCTCGACCAGGGCGACGTGTACGGCTTCATCGGCCCCAACGGCGCCGGCAAGACCACCACGATGCGGATCCTCGCGACGTTGCTGAACCCCTCGTGGGGCGAGGCCACTGTCTGCGGCTACTCGATCTACACGGGATCCAAGGACATCCGCCGGGTGATCGGCTACATGCCCGACTTCTTCGGCGTGTACGACGACATGAAGGTGATCGAATACCTCGAGTTCTTCGCCTCGGCGTATCGCATCAAGGGGGCCAAGCGGCGGCAGATCTGCGAGGCGGTCCTCGAGCTGGTCGACCTGACCTACAAGCGCGACGCCCTTGTGACGAGCCTGTCGCGCGGCATGACGCAGCGGCTCGGCCTGGCCCGTACGCTGCTGCACGACCCGCAGGTGCTACTCCTGGACGAGCCGGCCTCGGGCCTCGATCCTCGCGCGCGGATCGAGATGCGCGCCCTGCTCAAGGAGCTGCGGACGATGGGCAAGACCATCCTGGTCTCCAGCCACATCCTCCCCGAGCTGGCCGACATCTGCAACAAGATCGGCATCATCGAACAGGGGTGCCTGCTGGTCAACGGCGAGGTCACCGAGGTCATGCGGCGGGTGCGTACCGACATCGTGCTGAACATCTCGGTCGCCGACCGCGTGACCGACGCCGCCAACCTGCTCGAGGGCCAGCCCGAGGTCGAGACCGTCCAGGACAAGAACGGAGTGCTGGTCGTCAAGCTCAACGAGGGGGTCGTGCAGTACGGCTTCCTCGCCAGCCGGCTGATCGAGCAGGGGTTCGAGCTGACGCTGTTCAAGGAGGACGAAATCAACCTCGAGACGGCCTTCATGCACCTGACCAAGGGGATCACGAGTTGAGCGACGGCACGACGGAGCCGGCGGCGGCCAGGGCGGGAGTCAGACTCCGCCTCGGCCGCCGCCGGTCGAGCCCGCAAAGGACCATCCCGGAGGGCCGCGCGATCAGGGAATGATGCCTTGCAAGGCCGTGAGGTAGCCGTTGGGCGCCGGCCCGGCCTGTGTCGGCGGGGGAGTCGGGGTCGGGGTGGTGCCGACCTGGAAGAAGGAGAAGGTCGGGAGCGACGTCAGCACCTGCGGCTGCGTCTGGGTCGGTGAGCCGTACTCGATGTACAGTCGCGAGAAGCCGCTGACGCTCCCCTCGACGTACATCGTGTTGTAGATCAGGCCGCCGATGCCGAAGTACGAGCCCGGATCGATCGAGATGTTCCCCTGGATGAAGGCACCGACCGACGGAATCACCACCGTGGTCGTCGAGTTGGCTACCGCCGTGTAGTTGAGCGACAGGACGTTCGAGCCGGTGCCGGTCCCCTTCGGCGGCTGCGACAACAGGCCGATGTTGCGGCCGATGAAGAAGAACGCCCCGTTCGACAGGGTGATCGGGCCGCCGACGTTGAGCAGGTTGAGGTCGCGGCCGACGGTGATCCCTGTCCCGGGGCCGCTCAGGTCGACATTGTTGAGCACGTCGAGGGTCTGGAGGTCGCCGCCGACGGTGATCGAGCCGCCCGGCAGGATCGCGCCGAGGGCGATCCGGTCGATCGAGGACGTCCCATTGACTGTCAGCGGCCCGGAGAGCTCGGCATCCTGGAAGCCCTCGATCGCCCCGATCTGGCCGCTGGTCACCGTGATCTGACCGATGTTCAGCAGGTGGTTCCGCGCCGACTCGCCATAGGCGAAGCTCTTGGCGAATCCCTTCATCTGCGGCTGGCCCAGCGGGTTGATGGTCAGGTCGGTGTTCGAGGTCGAACCGTCCACGATGATCCCGACGCGGCCGCCCGGCATCGCATACGCCCGCACGGTGCCGATCGGCTGGGGGTAGTTGGCGTTCTGCTGCGACACCAGCGAGGTGGCAGTCGACGAGCTCGCATTGCCGCCCTGGCCGTTCTGACCCTCCGCGGTATTGGTGGCGAGGGTGTTCGAGGTGTACGACAGCTTGATCATGTAGTGCGAGCCGTCGAGCGCCGTGACCTCGACCGCCTGGCCGCCGCGGGCCGTCTGGGTCGCGATCGCGACCCGTCGCCGGGTGATCTGACTCACCGGCCAACGAAGCGGGGCATGCTGAACCTGCGGCGGAAAGTTGTTGAGGAAGGCGGCCCGGGCACTGGGATGGCGCAGGTGGTACGCGCCGATCGCCAGGACCTTCTGCGGCGAGTGCCAGTGCGTCAGGAGCACCCTTCCTTCCAGGCCGCCCTCCAGCCCCGGGGTGAATCCGCGCGACCTCGCCCGGCGCATCCCGCCGGCCGCCGCGAGCGACGCGAGAACCCGCGACTGATTCCAAGCGCGCGCGATCCGATCGCGAACCGCCGTCCATCCCCGGTCGCGCACTCCCCGCACCAGGGCGGCGATCCGACGACCGCAATCGATGCTCGGGGCCGGCGCCGGGCCATCGTGGGCCCCATCCGGGCGCGGCACGTCCTGATACGAGCGAGATAACGCCATGCGACGATCCTCCTGGTCGCGGTCAACCGGTCCTCGCAGAGTCCAATCGGTCCCGCTCGGCCCGCCGGTTCCCGGTGGGCGAGCATTCCCGGGCCCTCTCCCTCGCGCCGGATCCTCCGGCGTCGCGCGGCCCCGGGTTCGAGACCGACCCGGTTGGCTCCTCAACTACCTCCTCTTATCGGCGCAGGTGCGCCCAACCCGACGACCGTTCCGTCCCCTTCGACACGTCCGAGTTCGTCCAGTATCGACTGTAACGGGACGCGCGGCTGGGCCGACCCTGCCGGCCGGGCGAAGTTTGCCGGTCGCCTCGGATTCCGCGCCCTATCACGGCAATCGTCGGGAGGTCGAGGGACCGGCGGGCCAGCGGGTGATGTTCCATATGTTGCGGAGTTGCTGCCGGCAGCCGGGCGGGATCGGGCCGGAGAATCGCAACTGGATTTGCCGGCCCTGGGCGATCCCGGCGATCGTTCCCCGACGCACATCATGGCGCTCGCAGGCGTCGCCGACTTCCTGCAAGAATCCCCGCGCCACCTTGCCGCGAGTCGCTCGCGGCCGCCCATCCTCGATCCGGATCACGAACTCGGCCCGCGGCTGCCAGGCCGCATAAAGACCCCATCCCACCAGGCCGACCACGAGCATGATCCACAGGGACGACATTGGCCTGGTTCTGTCGGAAGGCTCATATCGGACCGCCGGGCGCGCCGGGAACGATCCCTGGACCGCCGCCACGACTTAGAAACTCAGGACCCCGCCAGGACGGGGACCGTCACCTCGCCGACGCGGGGCCGGTCCCCGTCCAGGCGGGGCGTTTTCGAGAAAGATTAGCATACCCGGAGAGTCCGACGCAGACCAGTGGCGCGAAGGCGCGCTACGCGAACAGCTCGCGGACCGGCTTGCCGCCGTCGACGACCTTGATGGGCCGGCCCAGCGGGGTCATGACCTCCTTGTTCGCGTCCACCTTGAGCGAGTGGCAGAGCGAGGCGAGAAGGTCGGGGACGGCCACCGGGCGGTCCTTGACGTCCATGCCGTCGGGAGTCGAGGCACCGATGACCCGGCCTCCCTTGACGCCGCCGCCGGCCAGGGCGACGTTGAATACCCGGGGGAAGTGGTCGCGGCCGGCGTTCGGATTGATCTTGGGCGTCCGGCCGAACTCGCCCATCCAGACGATCAATGTGCTGTCGAGCATTCCGTGGCTCTTCAGGTCGCGGATCAGCGTGGCGAAGGCCGGGTCGACCTGGGTAGCGAGCTTGCCGACCTTCTCGTGGCTCTGCTGGTGGGTGTCCCAGCCATTACTGCGGACCTCGACGAAGGTCACCCCCGCTTGCACCAGCCGGCGGGCGAGCAGGCATCCCTGGCCGAACGCGTTGCGGCCATAGGCAGTGCGGATCGCCTCCGGCTCCTCGCCGAGGTTGAACGCCTTCATGTGCGGCGACAGGATCATCTTCGTCGTCTGATGGTAGAGGGCCCGGTGGTCCCGGACGCGGTCCGACCCGCCGACGTGCTCGAATCCGGCATGTTCGAGCCGGTCGAGGAGCACCAGCCGGCGCTCGAAGCGGCCGAGCGGCACCCTCGGCTCGGTGTTCTCGGGCGGCTTCTCGGCGTTCTGGACGACGAACGGTTCCATCGCCGCGCCGAGGAATCCCGCGCCGATGGTCGGGCCGCCGATGCTGACAATATGCGGCAGGTCGAACTTCCCCTGGCCCAGCTCGCCGGCCACCGAGCACCCGATGCTCGGGTGCTTCACCGTCGCCGACGGCACATACCCGGTGTGGAGCTGGTACGTCGCGCGCTGGTGGTTGCCCTCCTTGTTGGTCATCGAGCGCACCAGGGCGATGTCGTTCATCACCTTCGCCGTCTCGTTCCACCCCTCGGCAATCGAGATGCCCGGGACGGCCGTGCTGATGGCCTTTGTCTCACCGCCGTGCTCGGTGCCCGGCTTGGGGTCGAATGTCTCGAGCTGGCTCGGCCCGCCCGACATCCACAGGAGGATGCAGGCCATCCGGCGTTTCTGCATCTCGCCGGCCTGGAGTGCCATCCAGTCGGTGAAGGAGAGCGGCAGAGCGCCCGAGGCGGCCAGGCCCGCCGCGCCCAGGCCGATCGTCCGCAGGAAGTGGCGGCGGCCGACGACCCCTTCGTCGCTCATCGCCACCTGGACCAGCTCGCGTTCCGCGTTCATGATCTCGGGCTCCCGTCTCCGGCAGATGCCGGGATGTTCGTGTCGCCTCAACGCCGGGTGAGGAACTCGGTCGAATTGATCAGGCTCCAGTAGATGTCCTCGAACGCCTCTCGGGGGTTGTGGACCATCGCGAGGTAACGGCCGCAGATCTCGACCTCCTTCGCCGTCGGGGGGCGCGAGAGCACCCGCATGTAGATCGCGTTGAGCGCGGTCCGCTCGTCGGGCGAGGAGGCAAGGATCTGGCCGAGCACCGTCCCCGGGCGGGCAGCCACACGATCGTTGATGAGGGGGTTGTTCATCATGAACAACGCCTGGGGGATCGTCCCGAGCACCTCGTCGATCGGCACCGAGGGATCGACGCCGAACAGCCGCTCGAAGACCTCGCGATAGCCGTTCCGCCGCAGCGCGGGAATCACCTTCTTGCCCGCGCCTGCCTTCGCCGGCTTGCCCACGGCCGCAGCAGCCGTCGTCTTCTGGCCGAGCGAGACGAACTTCTTCGGGTCCGCGGGCCCCGCGGCGGATGCCTTCGCCGCCGCGGCCGGCCGGATATTCCCATTCTTCCGCACCGGCTGGGCGAGATTGCCGTCGGCGTCCAGCGGCAGGCCGAGTGCCTCGGCCAGGGCCTCGAAGACCTGGTCGCCGCGGAGGCGGCTGGGGCATCCCGAGGCGAACTGGGTCTTCCCCGCCGCGGAGGCCGTCGACCGCACCCGACGCTGATAGGCCTGGGTATTCATGATCGTGCGGTACAGCCAGCGAACGTCGTAGCCCCCGCGCTGGAACTGGTCGGCCAGCGGCTCGAGCACCTCGGGCGCCCGGGCTGTCCGCTCGGGCCCGATGTCGTCGATCGGCTCGTAGAACGCCTCGCCCATCAGGACGTACCACGTTCGATTCACGAACGCGCGGGCGAACCACGGGTTGTCCTGGCCGGTGATGTACGATGCCACCAGCTCACGCCGCTGCTGCGGCCCCAGATTCATCGGCAAGGCCGGGTCAGCTTGCGACGACCCGGCGGATGTCAGGAAAAACCGGGGAGCGACCGGGATCTGCCGCGTGGGATTCGCCTTGTCGGGCATGGCGTACCGCGCCCGTGGCAGGAATTCCACGGCGATCACCGGAAGCTGGCCGGGCATCGGCTTCACCACCTGGTTCTGCTTCGCCCCGGCGAAAAATGCGGCGAACTCGTGGAACTGCTGCCGCTTCCACGAATCGGTCTTGTGGTCGTGGCACTGGGCGCACTGGATCTGCACGCCGAGGAAGATCCGCGACACCTCGCCGGCCATCTCCACCGGCTGGGCGTCATAAGCCAGCGGGAATGCGACGGCCCCGTTCTCGTCATTCCGCCCGGTCGCCGAGATCATCCGGGTCACGATCTGGTCCCACGGCCGGTTCGCCTGCACCTCGGCCGCCAGCCAGTCCTCCAGCTCGTCGAATCGGACTCGCCTCAGGTTCTCGTTCGTGGCGCGGAACTTGACCACGTCGCGCCAGTACCGCGCCCAGGTTCGCGCCCAGCCCGGGCTCTTGAGGAGCTGATCGATCAGTCGGGTCCGCTTGTCGCGCGAGCGGTCGCGAACGAACGCCGCCACCTGCTCGGGCGTCGGCGGCTTGCCGATGAGGTCGAAGTACACCCGCCGGACGAACTCGATATCGGTCGTCATCGGGGCCGGTTCGACCTTCGGGTCGTTCTTCGTCAGGAACTGCGCGACCAGGCGATCGAGCTCGGCCGGCGTCATTGTCGGCGGCGTGACCGTCCGCGCCGGACGCTTGATCGAGACCGGAATCGTCTCGGCCTTCGCTCGGCGATCGGCATTCACGACGGCCAGAAGCTGCTGGAGAGACTGGTTGAGGTCGCGCGCCTCCTGCGGGGTCAGTTTCGACTTCGCGCCGTCCGCCGGGAACGCCGACGCCGGGCGCAACCCGCCTCCGCCCAGGCCGATCGCGATCATCGCGGCGATCGCCAGCCGGGTGGCCCCTGGAACTCGCACTCGCCCGAACCGGCGATTCGTCCCCGTCCGGATCATCGCATCCCCCCGGCTCGTTCGGCCGATAACACTCGCCCTCGCTCATCCTGATTCAACCTTACTACGCTCTTGATAGACTAAACTCCCCGCCCGTCGAAAGGTTTCGCCGGTCGTCTCCGGATTTCGAACCCCCGATTCACGGAATCACGCAAGCAGCCAAGTGATAGATCCCGCGGCACCAAGGCGAGAACATCCCTCCTCGACCATTCTGGAACGATATCCCCATGCAGGCAAAGACGATGGTGAAAATGAGCATCGCCCCGATGCCGGGGCACGAGCGACGGCGGCGGCTCGTCGGGGTCCTGCCTCGCCGTGTCCTGATCGGCCTGGTGGCCGTTCTGATGCTCGGCGGCCGAGGGGGGGCGTCCGACCGGATTCCGGGCAAGCCCTGGCCCGCGACCGACGCGCTGGGACGGTCGCTGCCGGTCGCGGGCGACCGGGGGATCTCCGCGCCCCGGGACGACCGCTTCGTGGGGCTGTTCTACTTCCTGTGGCACAACGACCCGCGCGGCAAGCCGCCGGCCGGAAGCGGACCCTACGACGTCGCGAGCATTCTCGCGAAGGATCCCGAGGCCCTGCGTCATCCCGATTCGCCGCTGTGGGGGCCACGCGGTATGTACCACTACTGGGCCGAGCCGCTGTACGGCTACTATTTCTCTGCCGATCCCTGGGTCCTGCGCCGTCATGCGCAGCTCCTGGCGGCGGCCGGGATCGACGTGCTGATCTTCGACACCACCAACGCGGTGACCTATCCCGAGGTGTACCGGCAACTCTGCACCACCTTCGAGGAGGTGCGCCGATCCGGCGGCCGGACGCCGTCGATCGCCTTCATGGTCAATACCCAGGCGGGCGAGACAGCCGACCGGATCTACCGGGATCTCTACCAGCCGGGGCACTTCCGCGACCTCTGGTTCGTCTGGGAGGGCAAGCCGCTGATGATCTGCGATCCCGACGCGGCCCGGCCGGAATTGCGGCGGTTCTTCACGCTCCGCCGCGCGCACTGGCCGTTCACCCAGGTGAACACCCGCAATGCGTGGCACTGGGAGGCCGCTTATCCGCAGGTCTACGGCTACACGACCGACCCGAAGAAGCCCGAGCAGGTGAACGTCTCGGTGGCGCAGAACCTCCGCGTCGGCGACGCTCGCGTGACGAACATGAGCGCCGGCGACGCCCGCGGCCGGAGCTTCCACGATGGCGCGCTTGACCGCTCGCCCGGCTCGGTCGACCGCGGGCTCAACTTTCAGGAGCAGTGGGAGCGGGCGATCCGCCTGGACCCGCCCTTCGTGATGGTCACCGGCTGGAACGAGTGGATCGCCGGCCGCTGGGGCAAACCGGGCGGGCCGATCGAGTTCGTGGATCAGTTCGACCAGCAGTACAGCCGCGACATCGAGCCGATGAAGGGAGGCCACGGCGACAACTATTACTATCAGCTCGTGGCGAACGTGCGGCGATACAAGGGCGCCGCCCCCCTGCCCCGCGCGTCGGCCCCCCGATCGATCCGGATCGAGGACGGCCCGGAGCAGTGGGCGGACGTTGCCCCGGACTTCGCCGACGACACGGGCGACACCGCCCGCCGCGACTTCGACGGCGCGGGCGGATTGCACTACCGCGACACCAGCGGCCGCAACGACCTGGCCTCGCTCAAGGTCGCCCGCGACGCCAGGAACGTCTTCTTCCTCGCCCGGACCCGGGCGCCGATCTCACCCTCCTCCGACCCGGGCTGGATGTGGCTCTTGATCGACGCCGACTGCAACCCGGCGACGGGCTGGCAGGGATACGACTTCGTCGTCAATCGTCGGATCGAGGACGACCGCACGACCTGGGTCGAGAAGAACGACGGCGGCTGGCGCTGGAAGCCGGTGGGCCGGGTGTCGTATCGCGTCCAGGGAGACACGCTCCAACTCGCGGTCCCGCGCGAGCTGCTCGGGATTCCGAGAGAGCGCGAGGCTGTCTCGTTCGACTTCAAGTGGGCCGACAACGTCCAGCACCCGGGCGACGTCATGGACTTCTATACGAGTGGCGACGTCGCGCCGGAGGGGCGATTCCGCTTCCGTTACGTGGCCGACTGAGCCCCGGCACGGGCCTCGATCCGGCCGAGCAACGCGCGCACGTCGTAGCCGACGAGGTTGGGGACGACCTCGTCGGCCCCGGCCTGGCGAAGGGCGTCGGCGGAGACCGTCGTCATGATGCCGACGGCGTACATCCCGGCCGCCCTGGCCGCCTGGATGCCGACCGGGGCATCCTCGAACACGACCGATCGCGACGGGTCCGCACCCGCTCGGCTCGCCGCCACGAGGAACACCTCGGGATCGGGCTTGCCGTGGGTGATGTCCTCCAGCGAGGCGATCGTGGCGAACCGACCAATGAGCTCGCATTCGCTGACCGTCAGCTCCAGGTTCGGCCGCACGCCGCTGGAGCCGATCGCCAGCAGAATCCCGTGCGCGGTCAGGGCGTCGAGCACCTCACGAACGCCGTCCATCAGGCGAATCCGCCCCCGCGACACGTCGCGGTAGCACTCCTCCTTCATGTCCGAGTAGCGGCGGATCTCGGCGTCGGTGATCGCGTCGCCCAGCAGGCGGCGGAAGATGCTCGGGTTGGTCATCCCGAACGTCTCGTGGATGAACTCAGGGGTGAACGGCAACCCCGTGCGGCGGCCCATCTCGTGCCAGGCCCGCTGGTGGGGTTCGAGCGAGTCGACCAAAACGCCGTCATGGTCGAAGATGGCGAGGTAGCGGCGGGAGGATTCGGCGGGCAAGGGGCTCTCCTCGATACGATCGGTTCGTCGGTAGGGTGGGTCCGCTTCGGAGACCGTCGTGGCTCCGCGGCGCGGCGGCGGGACGAGTCCGCGTCCCGCCCTGGGCAAGTCCGTCTTTCTCAGGCCGGTACGCCCGGCGCGGCCAGAGCGGCGGCCGCCTCGGGCGCCGCCGTGAGGATCTCGGCGACCTCGCGCATGGTGATCGTCCGGCGTTCGGGGTCGGGGACGAGCAGGGTGCGGACCAGGTCGCCGAACGGCTCGGGCAGGCCCTCGGCCATCGACGCCGGTTCGACCGTGCGGATCTGCTCGAGGACCTGGAGCAGGCCGGGCCCGGGGAACGCCGTCCGGCCGGTCGCCAGCTCGTAGAGGATCACGCCCAGTGCGAAGACGTCGCTCCGAGGCGTGGCGGGTTCGCCGCGGACCTGCTCGGGCGCCAGGTAACGCGGCGTGCCGAACAGACCATTGCCCTGATCCGAGATCGCCAGGTCGGCCGTCTGGTCGTCGACCGCGGGGGCACTCGGCCTCAGCCGGCGCGCCAGGCCGAAGTCGAGGATCTTGACCGTCCCGTCGTCGGCCAGCAGCACGTTGTCGGGCTTGAGGTCACCATGGACGATGCCGCCAGCGTGGGCCGCCGCCATCCCGGCGGCCATCTGCCGGGCGATCGAGTGCAGCGCCTCGTTCGTCAGCGGCTCGCCCTGGCCCACCTGGCCCATCCGCCGCCCCGCGATGTACTCCATTGCGATGATCGGTACCCCGGCGGTGTCGTCGACAGTGTAGATTGTGCACAGATTCGGATGATTGACCGCCGAGGCCGCGCGGGCCTCGGCCATCGCGGCGCCGGGCGTCACGGGGCAGTCCGGCTTGAAGACCTTGAGCGCCACCGGCCGGTCGAGCTGAAGGTCCCGCGCCCGAAACACCCGGGCGAACGTCCCGCACCCGACCTCGGCCTCGATCAGGTAGCGGGAGAAGTACCGCCCCGGCCGCACCATGGCGAAGGGGTCGAGCGCCGGGTCGTCCGCCATCCAGTCCTCGCGGCAAAGGCCGCCCGATTGCAGGGCCGTGAGCACCCGCAGCACCTCCTGGCTCCGCCGGCCCACGCTCAGGTTGTGCACCACCTGGTATTGCACGACGCCGTCGGGGTCGATGATGAACAGGCCCCGCACGGCGACTTTCCAGCCCTCGTGATACACCCCGTAGCTCCGCGCGACCGCGCCGTCCGGGTCGCTGGCCAGCGGGAAGTTCAGTCCTCCCAGCCCACCCTGCGCCCTCGGCGTGGCGATCCAGCGCTCGTGCGACTCGACCGAGTCGCCACTGATCCCCAGCAGCTCGCAGTCGTGCGATCGGAACTCCTCCAGCCGCTGACTGAGCCCGACCAGCTCCGTCGGGCATACGAGCGAGAAGTCGTGCGGGTAGAACACCAGCGTCAGCCATCGGCCGCGAAAGTCCTCCAGCGCCGTCCGGCCGCGGGCCGGGGCCGCGTTCCGCGTGCTGTCGAGATCAAAGGCCGGCGCCGGATGGCCGATCAGGGTGGACATGGGTGGACGACAGTCCTCACGGAAGGATACAACACACGCCGGTGCGCTCGGGTCGGCAAGCCGACCCCGCCCGGCGGACGGCTCGAGGGCCGACCTCCCATTGTAAATGGCGGAGGGTCAAGACCTGAAGGGGACACGAACGGAGGGAAGCGTCACTCGCGAGCCGGTCGGCTCGTGGCTCTGGCGGCTGTGGTGGCTCGCCGTCATGACGGCGCATCTCCTGCTGGGGGCGGCGTGGTGGTTCCTCGCGCCGGGCGGCTTCCCGCTCGATCACCCGCGTTTCTGGACCAACGACCTCGTGCCGATCGCGATCGTCGGCCTGGCGGTCCTGTGCCTGTGGTTCCTCCACCGCGAGCGGATGGAGCGGCTCCGACCCATCCTGCCCGCCTGGGCAGCCGCGTGGGCGGGTCTCACCCTGGCCCTGGTCTGGACGTTCCCGATCACGATGGCCCGGATCTGGCCGGTCCCGGCGGCACTGGCGCTGGCGATGGGGCTCTCGGCGATCGGGCCCTGGCGGCGCGGCGGGCCTGCTGACCGTCGGGTGCTGGCCGGATCGCTGGCAATCGGGGTCGCCGCGGCAATCGCGGGGGCAGGCTTCGCGATCTCCCTGCGGCCGCCGGCCGCCGGCACACATCCGATCGGCGGGATGGAGGCCACCGATTTCCGAAACCCGGCGGGCTCGAACCTGCCTGACGCCGGAGCGATCCGGTTCGGTTCCGACATCATGGTGCAGCCGTCCGACGGCACGCTCATGGCGCGGATCGCGCCCTTGACCGTCTCGGTTCAGCCGCTGCTGCGGTTTGTGAGCCGATCGCAGGACGGCGCACCCGTGGTCCTGGTTCCGGCCGCCATGCGCGAAGGGCCAGAGCCCCGGGTGCACCGCATTTCGAGGGCCGACGATGGAGGCTACCTGCTCTCGTACAACCTGAAGGGCCAGGGACCCGCCTCGCTCCGCGCCGCTTTTGATCCCAACGCCAGGTCGATCGCGCTTGACGCCGCCTCGACGCTCGACCGGCCGGTCTTCTCGCACCTCAACGCCTATTGCGACATTGAGGTTCGGGGGCACCACCGGCTGAGTCTCGAGTTCTCGCCCTGCCCGGGGTCGCTATTCGGGCTCGTTCGCCCGGGAATCCCGTTCGGCCGCCCCGCGTTGTTCGCGTACGTCCGGGCCGACCGGACAATTCTGGTGGTCGAGGCGACAAACGGCGAGAAAGGCCCGTTCCAGGCTCTCGACCGCGGCCGTCTCGACCCGTCCGATCCGCTGACGATCACGCTGCACGATCAGGGCCGGCCGGTGGCCCGGTTGACGCTCGACGACTTCGCCGCCCAGGCCGATACGACGCTCTCGCCAACGGCTGGTTGGGGGGTGCCGGTGAACGCCATCGAGTTCGCCCTGGCGGACGATCGTCCGTCCGCGACGGCGTCGATCTTCATCACGCTGGCGGGGACCTCGGTCGGCCGTGGATGGGACTGCGTGACCCACCGCGCGGGGACCTACCGCAACCGGATCCGGCTGGCTCCGTTGCGATAGGTCCCAGACTGGAACCCGCTTGCTCAGCGAACAGGCGCGGCGGCGACGGGCGTGCCGGCCGGTGCGGTCGCGGGACTCCCGGAGATCGGCTCGGTGCCCGGCTCAGGGTTCGGGCTGGGGTTGGTCCCCGGACCCTTGACGGGCTCGGGCTTCACGTCGCGGGCGGGCTGGGTCGTCGGCGGCGTCGCGACGCGCACCAGGTTGATCCGCGCCCAGCCGGTGGGATCCAGCGGCGAGACCGACTGGATCTTGAAGCCGGGGATCTTCAACGTGTCGAGGTCCAGGTTGATCTGCTGCGTCCGGATCTTTGTCCCCAGCGCACTGGCGACGATGGCGGACTGGAACCGGGTCAACGGCTTGCCCTGGTTCTCGTCGTCGTTGATGGCGATGACCTCGCTCTGGGTACCCGCGTTGAACTCCTGGATCTTGCCCTTGAGCCGCAGGGCGCCTGGCGTGGACGGGTCGAGCTGGTACGACAGGGCGACCTCGACAAGGGGCGACTTGATCCGGAGCACCTTGGCGGGGACGCCGAGCAGCCCGCCGCCGCCACCGTTCTCGCCGGGCGCCGGGACGTCGAGCTGGAAGTCCCGCACGAGGGCGACGAGGTAGCCGCGGGCGTCGGTGCTGAACTCGGGCGGGGACTGGGGCCGAATGATCCGCAGCGCCTGGACGCGCGGATCGTTCGCCTTGCGGGCGGCCTCGACGGCCTTGAGGTAGTCGGCAAAGCTGACATTCTTGTGGACCTGGACCGCGTCCTTCGGCGGCGCGCCCGGCGGGACGGCCTTCGTCTCGATGACGAGGTTCTGGACCGACTTGATCTGATCCTTCTGCCACAGGCCGCCGGCCGCGGTGGTCAGGAGCGAGCCGAGGTGCAGGTCGGCCGTGACGCCGGACTCGATGGTGCTGGCCAGCCGTGGGGGCTGGGGCGCGTCGGCGCCCAGATGCTCGGGCAGCCCGCGCCATTCCAGCCGGCCGCTGACGAAGACGGCCTCGGGCCGCGAGGCGAGCGTGAGCTGCCGGATCAGGACGTCGCGGACGGCCGCGGTGTCGTTGCCTGGCAGGTACTTGGCCCGCAGGTCGGCGTTGCGCTGGGCCTGCTCGACGCTGATCCGCTCGAGCGCCTCCTCCTGGGCCTCCTCCGGGATCTGCTGCTGGAACTTGGGCAGCGCGCCTTCCTTGACCTTCTCGGTGATCTTGTTCTGGCCCATGCCGATCAGGGCGGCGATCCCGCGCTTCAGCCCGGCGCCGTCGGTCGGCGCCGACGTGATGGCGGCGTCGATGTTATGCGTGGAACTCGGGTAGAGGTTCAGCCCCTCGGGCGTGATGGTCGCGGTGACGGTCAGATTCGACCAGTCGTAGGTCGTCGCGCCGAAATAGTAGAGCTGCGCGGCCTTTTGACCCTGCGGGTCCTGCGCGATCTGTTGCTGGAAGTCGTGGATCGGCGTGACGCTGACCATGGACTGGCTGTTGTAGAAGCTGATGCCGCCGTCGACGGGGAGCAGGCCGAAGCCAGTCATCGGCCCGGCGGTCACCATCGAGGTATATCCCTTGCGAGTCACCGGCCCGGTCTGGACGAGGTTCGCCTCGAACACCGGTGCGACGGTCGCCACGTCGGCGGCGATGTCGAGATTCGGGCGGTTGAACAGGTCGTTCATCGCCGCCTCGAGCTCGATGGCCGGCTGCCAGCCTCGCCCCTGAGTCGCCTGGGTATGCTGATGCAGGGCGCCCAGCGCCTCCTCGAGCCGCCTGAGCGACGCGCGGCGCTGCTGCACCGTGCGCGCGGCGTCGTATTCGTGCAGGGCAGCGGAAAGGTCGTGCTGGACGAAGTCGACCCACCGCGTACGGTTGGACTTCGCCGCGGCGTCGCGCGCCTCGGGCAGCGATTCGACCGTCTCGGTCAGCCGGCGTGCGGCCCACGCGAGGCGGACCCGCGGCCGCAGCCACTCACGCAGCTCGAGCCGCAGGTTCGCGGCCGGTGACCACGAGACGCCCTCGAGCGCCTTCTCGATTTCGTAGACGCTCCCCAGCGCGGTGAGCCGTCCCGCCTCGTCCGTCGCCTGGCTGTAGGCCCGCAGCTCATTGAGCAGGGTGTTGAACAGGGAATTCCACCCGTCGGCATTCGGCTCGGGACGAGCACCCGGCCGCGCCCACGCTTGCCGGATCGACTCGATGGTCCGCTCCGCGCCAACGTAGGTCGGCGCGGCCGGCGCGAGCTGCGCGACCGCCGTCCCGCCCGACCATCCGATGCCTCCCAGCAGACTCACCACTACCAGCCGCTTCAAACCTTGCATGCGTCTTCTCCGTCGTCGGGCTGTCGCTCGAAGTTCGAGCTCGATTTCACCTTCCATCGTCCGACGCCCCACCGATGTTGATCCGGCATCCCGGATCCCAGCCGGATAGGGGTGTATTGTCTCTACAATCCGCGCAATCTCAAGACTCGGGCGGAGCCCAAGGCCTTCCGGTGTGCACAATTGATGCCGGTCAGGGGCTTCCGGGGGCCTGCGTCGAAGCGACGGTGCGCCGTGGCTCGCGGTGATACGGACTGCCGGGGTTTTGCCGGGCCTCCGGCCCCGCGCGCAGGCAGGCGACAGCGATCGGCGGCGCGTGTTACAATGCAGCTCGCCTCGACTCGACGCGGCCCGATCCGATCCGATCATCTCGCCAGGAATGCGATCATCCGTCGGGTGCGAGCGGCTTCGAACTCATCGATTCGATCATCCAGGGCGATACACCGGCCGCGCCTTGCTCGGCCAGGAGGAGGATCCATGTTCCATCGTGGTTCGACCCGACGACGGGTCGGGTTCGTCTGGGCCCTCGGGACGACCGTGCTGGGACTCCTTGCGGCGTCCACGGGCTGTGACACCGGCGGCAGCCCGCCGCCCATGGGCAGCCAGTCCCGGCCTCGGGATCCGGAATCGTCGACGTCGAGCCCCGGGCCGGAGGCCGACCGAGCACAGCAGGGCAAGCCGGCGGGCGACCCGGCCTCCTCGGCGATCGAGGGGGACCGCATGAAGTCGTTCGCCCCGGTGGTCATGTCCCGGCAGACGGAATCCAGCCCGTTCCGCTTCGCCGAGATAGCGAAGGAAGCCGGGATCGACTTCGTGCACTTCTCGGGGATGACGGAAGTTAAGCACTTCCCCACCGCCAACGGCTCGGGCGTCGCGGTCCTCGACTACGACGGCGACGGCCTGCTGGACATCTACTACGCCACCGCCACCCTCCTGCCGCTGGGAACCGCCGAAAAAGGGCCGAACCGCCTGTACAAGAACCTGGGCAACAACCGATTCAAGGACGTCACCGAGGCCTCGGGCCTGGGCTTCCGTGGATTCTGCCACGGCATCATCGCCGGGGACATCGACAACGACGGCGATGTCGACGTCTTCCTGTGCAACTACGGCAGCAACGCGCTCTACCTCAATAACGGCAACGGCACGTTCAAGGACATCAGCAAGTCCGCCGGCATCGACAAGCCTAACTGGTCCTCCGGCGGCGCGATGCTCGACTACGACAACGACGGGTATCTCGACATCTACGTCTCGAACTACGGCGTGTGGAACTATCCCGAGGATCACCAGCTCGTCGGCGACGCGGCCAAGAAGGTCTGGCTGTATGCGTCGCCGCGGACGATCAAGCGGACCGACCACCTCCTCTACCACAACAACCGCAACGGCACCTTCACGAACGTGTACGACAAGGTCTTCTTCGCCGAGAAGGAAGAGACCGATCCGAAGACAGGCGCCGTGAAGAAGGTCCGCGTACCGTCGCCGACGGGGCCGGAGGGCCTGGGGCACGGCTTCGGCGTCGTCGCGGCCGACCTCAACGACGACGGCCTGATCGACCTCTACGTCGCCAACGACATGAATCCGAACTTCCTGTTCCTCAACCGGGGGGACGGGACCTTCGACGACGCGACCGACCTCTCGGGCGCCGCGTATGACATCAACGGACAGGCCCAGTCGGGCATGGGCGTGGACGCCGAGGACGTGGACGGCGACGGCCTGCCGGAGCTGTTCGTCACCAACTTCGCCAACGAGTACAACACCCTCTACCTGAACTACGGCAAGGGGAGCTTCTTCGACAACACGGCGTTCTTCGGCCTGGCCTCCGACACGATGCCCTGGGTCGGCTGGGGCGCGGGGCTGCCGGACCTCGACAACGACGGCTGGCCGGATTGCTTCACCGTCAACGGGCACGTCGACAACAACCGCCAGCAGCTCGGCCAGCCGGTCGAGTACGAGGAGCTCCCCCTTCTCTTCCACAACGTCCCCCTGAAGGACGGCAAGGGACGCCGGTTCCGCCTGGCGACCCGCGACGCGGGGCCGTACTTCGAAACGAAGCACGTGGGGCGAGGCGCCGCGTTCGGCGACATCGACAACGACGGCGATATCGACATCGTCGTCAACCACAAGGACGGCCCCGGCGCCCTGCTGCGCAACGACACGAAGTCGAACAACCACTGGATCCGGTTCGCCCTCCAGGGGACGCGCAGCAACCGCGACGCCATCGGCACGCACCTCGCCGTCACGATTGAGGACCGGCTCCAGAAGCCTCCGCAGGAGCGGACGATCTACCGCCAGCGCAAGGCGGGTTATAGCCTCCAGGGGACGAACGACCCGAGGGTGCTGGTCGGCGTCGGGCCGACGGACAAGGTCAAGAAGGTCGTCATCCAGTGGCCGTCGAGGATCATCACCACGCTCGAGAACCTCGACGTGGACCGCGAATACAAGGTCGTCGAGCCGAAGGACGGCAAGCCCGAGCCGCACCGCGCCTTGCCGGCGAGGGAGGAGCCGGCCGACGGTGCGGGCAAGAAGAAAGGCGATCCCGGGCCCTCCGACTCCGCGCGGAAGGGCAAGTGACGGCCTGTTCCCGATGTCTCCGAGGTCGCTTCGTAGGTTGGGCATTGACCCCCGATTCGAGGATTGGACCGGCGGGCAATGCCCATCCTTCATGACTCCCTTTCCGGAACCGACTCTGATCCATGGGCTATGAAGTCGAGGTGAAATACCGGGCGGTCGACCACGAGCGGGTCCGCCGGCTGCTCCTGGAGCGAGGGGCGTCGGAGGATCCGGCCGTCGACCAGGAGGACGTCTACCTGCGACATCCCTCTCGCGACTTCGCCGTCACGAACGAGGCCCTGAGGATCCGACGGGTCGGGGCCGAGAACCGCATCACGTACAAGGGGCCGCGGTTGCCCGGCCCGACCAAGACCCGCGAGGAGATCGAGCTGCCGTTTGGGCCCGGAGAGGCGTCGTATCGCGAGCTGGCCCGGCTGTTCGCGAACCTGGGCTTCGAGCCCGTGGCCGCGATCCGCAAGCGGCGGACGCCGTTCCGCCTGACGGCTTCCTCCCTGGCGATGGAGGTCACGCTCGATCGTGCCCATGGCCTGGGGGACTTCGTCGAGATCGAGGCCCTGGCGAGCAGCGAGTCGGACCTGCCGGCCGCCCAGCAGGCGGTGCTGGACCTGGCCGTCGAGCTGGGCCTCGACCACGTCGAGCCGCGATCGTACCTGCGGATGGCCCTCGAGGCGGCGCGGTCATAACAGGCTCGCGCTGACATCTCGATCCTTGCATTGGCGATGATCCGAGCGATAATGGCGGCGACCCGTCATACCCGGTCGTCTCCCCCACCGCGAGGACTCATCCGATGGCCCCGAAACGCGCGTCGCTGGCGTTCTGGCTGGCAGTGTTGTCGCTGAGCTGCCTCTCGGCTCGAGCCGACGACGACAAGAAGCCGCAGCCGAAGGGCACCGCGGCGCCGCCCGGGGCCGCGAAGGGCGGTGCCCCGTCGCCGGCACAGCTCAAGGAGATGCTGACCCGCTCGCTGACAATGGTCCAGGAGACGGCGGCGGATGGGGAGAAGCGCGAGCGTCGGTTCGAGGTGCCGGATGTGTCGGTGTTCCTGATGCGCTTCACCAAACCGCTCGAGGCCGACGTCCTGCGCGCGATCGGGCGAGCCCAGGCGCGGCTGGGCGGCATCGCGGACGCCCGCACGTCGTGGCAACTGGCCCTCGATGCGATCGCCGCGACCACGCTCGAGGACGTTTCGGAGCGGGTCGACATCATCCTCAAGACCGCCGAGGCCCAGGTCGAGGCCGGCGAGAAGGACGAGTCGCGATTCACGATCCGACAGGCATTGCAGCTCGTGAGGTCGCTCGGCTCGCAGCCGAAGTTTCCCGCGGAGATGCTCCCTCCGCCCGGGATGGAGCCTGGCCCGGACGCGAGCGTGACGAGCCTGCTGCGGATCGCCCGGGTGCAGGACCGTTCGGGCGACAAGGCCGGTTGTAACGAGACCTTCCGCAAGGCCGCCGCGCTTGCCGATTCGATCAAGGCGCCGTCGCAACGGATCCAGGCCCAGGTCGAGCTGGCAGCCGGGGCACCGGGCGGCCTGGGCGGCGAGATCTGGGACAGGGCTGTTGCCTTCTCGCTCGAACAGAAGGACGAGTACGAGCGATACCGGGGGATCGAAACAATCGTGCGCGGACAGGTCAAGGCCGGTCGGGTCGAGCCCGCGCTGGCGGTCGTCACCGGCCGGCTCGGCGGCGACCTGAAGGGCTTCGTCGTCTGGGCGATCGCCGACGCCATCGCGTCGGGCGACATGTTGGTCGCCCCCGAATTGATGGAGCGACTCGAGCGGCAGGCGGACGAGGGCGTCTATGACCGCCCCTCGAAGAAGCTGAGGGTCCACCAGCGCATCGCCGAGGCCCGGGCCCGTCTGGGGGATTACGAGGGAGCCTACCACACCATCGGCCTGGTCCAACCCGACGATGGCAACGAGTTCATCACCCGAAACGCCCGGAACCTCGTCATGGCGGCGGTCGCCGAGGCGCAACTGGCCGCGAAGCAGGTGGAGGCCGCCAGGGAGACCAGTCGCACCGCGCTCGAGACGATCGCCCCGATGGCGGGGGAGAACAGCGAGCTCGTCTTGCCGCTGACCCGCTTCGGGTCGGTCCTCGCGCGATCGGGCGACATCCGGGGTGCTGAGGAGATTGTCGAGCTGCTGTCGCGCGGCCGGCTGAAGGTCGAGCTGCTCGTCGCGATCGCCGACGCGCATGCCGAGCGGAAACACGACGCCGAGGCTCGCGACGCGATCCGGCGTGCCGTCGAGGCAACTCGCCGCGTGCCCAACGACGAACTGTGGGAGGCTGACATCGTCGTCTCGCCGGGGTTCTTCCTGAACCTCAGCCGGCAGAAGATCGCGACGGCCCAGGCCCGCATCGGCGACCTCGACTCGGCCCTGCGGACGATCGCGGAGTTCGGCGACTCGAACTCCGAAATCTTCGTGCGCAAGGCGGTCATGGAGGAGGTCGTGAATCTCCGGCTCGCGGCGAACGACATCGTGGGGGCACGCCGGGCCCTCGAGCTGTTGCCGCCCAGGTTCGCGATGTTCCTGGACGACCGGGCCGTCATGCAGGAGCGAATCGCCCGCCACGAGGCCCGGCAGTCCGACCCGATGGCCGTCCTGGAGCTGGCCCGAAAGGAACCGACACCCCGGGGCAAGCTCCAGCTCCTCCGCGGCCTGGCGGACGGCATCGCCGACCGGCTCACCCGGAAAGACGCTCAGAAAGGCGCGGCCGATCACTAGAAGTCGGTCCCGGACGACGGGATCCGGTGGCGACATCGGGGATGAATCCGGCCAGGATTGCGGCTCTGGACCCGGTGGATCGCATCCAACCAACACCCCGGAACCTTCGAGGAGTACGCGTCGTCTTCGAGTTATTACCCCGGCATGGAAGGTTCTCAAGTAGGTCGGGCATTCTTGCCCGACGCTCAGGACTCGTCGGGCAAGAATGCCCGACCTACTTTCATGCCGGCGTAATATCTCCACCTGTGCGCGCGGAGATTTTTACGAAGCACGCCGGGATTCTTCGAGCGGACGCGTGTGGGCCGGCAGGCCCCATCGGACGATCGAATTACTTAGCGATCTCCAGACGGCCCAGCCGCGACGCCGCGAGGTCGAGGGTCTCGTCTCGCTTGCAAAAGCAGAATCGAACGTACGATCGGCCGAGGTCCTTGTCGCGGAAGAAGCTGGAGCCGGGGACGGTGGCGACGCCGATCTCGCGGACGAGGTGCCGGGCGAAGTCGACGTCGTCGGTGGCGCCGAAGGGTTTGATGCCGGCCATGACGTAGTACGCGCCCTCGGGCGGCTCGAGTTCGAAGCCGACGTCGCGGAGGACGCGGCAGAAGCGGTCGCGGCGGGCCTGGTAGTCGGCGGCGAGCCGGTCGTAGTAGGGCCGAGGGAGCCGGTAGGCGACCGCCCCGGCCTCCTGGAGCGGCGCTGCCGCGCCGATCGAGACGAAGTCGTGCACCTGGCGGAACGCGTGCGTCAGGTTCGGCGGGGCCAGGATCGTGCCGACGCGCCAGCCGGTGACCGCGTAGGTCTTCGACATGCCGCCGATCGTCACCGAGCGCTCCCACATCCCGTCGAGCCCGGCGAGTGCGACGTGCGGCCGGCCGTCGTAGATGATGTGCTCGTAGATCTCGTCGGTGACGGCGATCACGTTCCACTTGCGGCAGAGAGCCCCGATGGCCTCGAGGTCCTCACGACTGAAGACCGTGCCGGTCGGGTTGTTGGGGTTACACAGGATGATCGCCTTGGTGCGATCATTGAACGCGGCGGCCAGCTCGTCGAGATCAAACCGCCAGTGCGGCGGCCGAAGCGGCACGAAGCGAGGTTCGGCGCCGGCGAGGACGCAGTCAGGCCAGTAATTCTCGTAAAACGGCTGGGTGAGGATCACCTCGTCGCCCGGGTTGATCAGCGAGAGGAGCGTGACCAGCATCGCCTCGGTGCTGCCGCAGGTGACGGTGATCTCGGTCTCGGGGTCGACCTTCAACCCGAGATACCAGTCGGCATGTTCGGCGATCGCCCGGCGAAGCTCGTGAGCGCCCCAGGTGATCGCATACTGGTTGATGTCGTCCTCGATGGCGCGGCAGGCTGCGGCCTTGACCTCGGCCGGCGCGGGGAAGTCGGGCATGCCCTGCGCGAGGTTCACGGCCCCATACCGGCGGGCCTCGATCGACATGCCGCGGATGACGCTTTCGGTGAACCGCGCGGCCTTCTGGGAGATCAGCGGGGATTGCATCGGGATGGCCGCGACACGGCGCGGCGGGCTACGAGTGAGGGAGAATGCGTCCGTCGGTCCAGTCGTCCGGCCGGCGTCGCAAGGTGGGGTGGACCAGAACTGGGAGGGCGAGGGGCCCGCCGGGCCGACCATGCCAGGGGCCATCGGCCATCCTGGCTCGCCGGGAGGCTCGCCCTCCCAATCGGACCCACTTGCCGCCGATGCTCAGCTCTTGCGGTGGGCCTTGTGGCAGGCCGCGCAGGAGCCGCCGAGCTTCGCGGTCGCCTGCCTCGCCTTGGCGAGGTCCTGGTTCTCGGCGGCCTCGTGAAGGGCCTTGGTGTTGCTGGCGTACGCTTTGGCCAGCTTCTCGAACGATTCGCGGTTGCCGCGGGCCGGATTCGCCTTCGGGAGCGACGAGCCGAGCTTCGCGATGTCGCCGGTGGCCAGCTCGAGCTTCGGCCAGTCGGGCGAGTTCCCCTTGAGCTGCGCCTTCACCGTGTTGAACAAGGCCCGAGGGCCCTTGTGGACCTTGGTCATGATCTCCTTGGCGGACGGTGCCTCATCATCGCTCCAGGCGCCCGCGGGCGACGAGGCCCAGACGAGCACGGTCAGGACGCCCAGCAGGCTCGCCGCGCAGTACAACGCTCGCATCCGGTCATTCCTCACTCGTGGTAGATCCGGCTCGACCGCCAACATCAGTCGGTCGACAACCTGAACATCGTGAGAATGGCCCCGGACGAAGTCAAGAGGACAGACGGCCAGCGATCGGACCAGACCATCGGATCACCCAACAGCATCGGGCCTTCACGCTCCGACCGGCTGGAGCTCGCCGGTGCGGGCGGTGTTGTATCCGGGCAGGTCGGCGAGCAGCCGGCGATAGGGCTCGGACCGGACCACGCGGATCAGGGCTTGCAGGAGCGGGGCGTCGCGGGGATTCTCGGCCAGGCAGAGGTCGTACGCCTCGCGGCGGACGGACAGGAAGCGGAGCCCGGCCTCCTCGCCGGCGAGGCGAAGGCAGATCCCCGCATCCGCCCCGCGGCCCCGAATCGCGCCGGCGACGCCGCGGTGGTCGAAGGCGACGGGCCAGGGCCGCCGAGTCCTCGGACGGTCGGGCGACGGGAGCAGCTCGTCCAGGCACTGACGGGCGCCGGAACCGGGCTCGCGCAGCACCCACCGCAACCGCGCGGCCAGCACGTCGCGGATCGAGCCGAGCGCCAGTCCAGGGGCCAGGGCGATCCCCTCGTCCCAGCCGGCGATTCGCAGCAACTGCCAGCCGCGCCGCGCGGTCGTGCCGCCTTTCGCCGGTCGGGACAGGATGGCGGCGGCGTTGCCCTCGGGCCGATCGTCGCGTGCCAGGTGAATACCGGCGGCGTGTACCAGGCCGCCTTCAAGCAGTTCGAGAGCCGCGCCGCTGGATCTCGGCAGGACAATCAGGCGGACGTCCTCCTGGCGGGCGAGCTCGGCGGCGAGCAGCCCCGCGGCGGGATCGCAACAGGCCAGGACGAGCGTCCGGGCGAGAGCCGGGCGATTGGCCGGCTCGCATCCCGACCGGCCGGCCATGCCGTCGTGCGGGACGAGGCCGAGCGGAGAATCCTCGGTCGGGTAAAGGTAAACCCGACCGGCGACCTCGGCACGCCAGTAGCGCCAGGGAATCGAAGGCGGCGGCCAGGCCCAGGCGAGTTCCCCTCCCGTCGACCGGCTGCCGGGCAGGCGAAACAGAGACTCGACGGTGGTCCCCATCGCCGAGGCCAGCGAGAGCGCCGCGGCCGTCGATGGGACGAGGCGCCCTGTCTCGATCGCGCTGATGCCGGCCCGTGAGACCCCCGAGCGGGCCGCCAGCTCCTCCTGCGACCAGCCGAGCTGGACCCGGGTCGCCCGCACGTCGTTCTCGAGCATCGCACCACCCGCCAGGTTCCTGCCGGATTCCCTTCAGGATTGTAGCGAACGACGGGGGGCGCAGCCACGGGACGAACTGTCGATCAGCGGCGGCGGACACCGCACCCTGTGCCCGGGACGGATTGTCGCAAGTCGCGGCGCGGTCGTGCCGATGATAGGGGATGTATGAGAAGGCCCGGATCCCCGGGTGGTGCTCCCGTGCGCGGGGTTCACAGGGGGAGATGGGGTCTCCTTCTCGGCGTTCCGGATCGAAGGCCGGTCCGGGCGGCGGATAACGCCGGCATGAAAGCAGGTCAGGCTTTCCAGCCTGACGTTCAAGCCCTGTCAGGCTGGAAAGCCTGACCGACTTGAGGAACTTTCCTGCCGGTGCTATCCCACGTGCAGGCGATCACAGGTAGCCAATAACCGCCCCGCGCGGGTGGATCGCCGGACGGGTCCGATCATCCAGGCAGGGGAAAGGAGTTCCCGCATGCGTCTCCGAACTCGGTTCGTCGTCGGTTTCTGCGGGCTGGCGCTTTCGGCGCCGGCCGCGGTCCCGGCGTGGGCGGCTCCCCAGGACGGTCAACCGACCGGTCCGGGCGGCCCGGCCGCTATCGCCCCCTACGCCGGCGGGGCGCCCGTCATGAACTTGCAGCCGGACGGCAATGTGCAGCCGTCGCCCGGCGCGATGTCACCGGCGATGACAGGTCCCTCGACACCGGGCATGGCGGTTTCCTCGAGCCCCGCCATGGCCGCGATGACGAATTCGGGCGCCGCACCGGCTCACCACCATCACGGCATCCTCGGTCGCCGGCATTGCGTGCAGTGCCAGCGCGCCCACGCGAAGGCCGCCGACGGCATCGACGTCCCGCCGCCGCCGGGCTACGCGGGTGCCCCGATGCTCGCCCCGGGCGAGACGATCGTGTCGGGCCCGACGATCGTGAGCGAGCGAGTGGTGTCGGTGAGCGACCCCCAGGCCCCCGGCCACGCGGTGGTCGGCGGCGAGGACATGGCCGGCTACGCCGTCGTCGGCGGGCAGCCGGGACCTCAGGCCGATCCGACGCCGATCGGCGTGGCCCGCGGCGCCTACGGCGCAACGGCCGCCGATCCCCGGATGGCGCAGGCCGCAATGCGCCGCCCGGGCGCCGGGGCGTTCGATCCGGCCGTCATGCCGACGAGCATCCCGGCCGCCCCGACGCCCATGTCGGGCCCGGGCCATAACCGACCGCACGTCATCAGCCACATCTTCGGAATTCCGAAGTTCGGGCACCTCCACCAGGAGCGGGCGGACAGGAAGCGCCAGGAGCACGCCGCGATCTCCTACGGCGACGGGAGCAAGGTGAACGAGCTGCCGGCCTCGATGGTCTACGGCCGTCGGTGAGCCGACCGTGACCGCACCGGGCCGGACCGGGCCGGGTCACAAATGCCGCCCGGCCGATCCGCCCGCCGCAAAACCGATGCAGCCGATGCGGTCCCCCGTACCTAGCGGGGGACCGTTGGCATTTTGGCCCGGCGCGGCGATTTCGTTCGAGGACCGGCCGGCCTCGCGCCGATGGTCAGAGACAAGGCCGAGTCACGGGCGGCCCGTCGATGCGCCCCGGGCTTGCCGCGAGAGGGCGGCCGGTCCGGAGACGCCCCGGCGGTGAAACGCCTGTGCCGGCCGGGCCGACCATGTCGCCTGCGCTCAGGAAGGCTCGGGCACGTTCGTCGCTCGCTCGATTCGAGACACTCCAGGAGGGCTTCACGGATGCCAATCAAGGGATAAACCATGCGCTTCGAAAGATGGCGAGGGATGCCGCTGGTGCTCACGATGGCCGCGGTGGGATTGGGCCTGGCGTGGGCGGATCGAGCGCGAGCGGATGGCTACCGTCTGCGGCATACGATCCCCGGGGAAGTGCCGGCGATTGACTACACCACGGGCGGCGAGTTCATGGCGCCCCCTGTCCCGTACGGCCACTATGCCAAGGACCACGGCGCGGGCCACCTGCTGGGCTGCGCGGGGTGCCGGCTGCACGGGCTGCTTGGCTGCCTCGGCTGCGGCCACGAGGGCGGCCACGGTCACGGCAAGGGCTGCGGGATCTGCGGCGGTCGCGGGTGCGGGTTCTGCGGGGGTGGACACGGCGGCGCCGTGGGCGACCCGGTCCAGTCGGCCTGCGGCCCGAACTGCGGCGGCGGGCGGGGCCACCACCACAAGGCGGGGCGGTTCGCCCCGTGCGATTCCGGCGCGATCGTCGTCAGTGGGCCGGTCGCCGGCTTTGCCACGACCGCGGCGCCCAGCGTGCAATCGATGCCGACCGGCCAGGCCATCGTGATGCCGTCGAGCCAGTCGCCGTGCGGCGTGAACGGCTGCGGCATCAGGGGCAAGCACGGCCACAAGGGACACAACCGACTCTGCGGGCGCTGCGGCGGCCGCGGATGCGGCGGGTGCGGCGGGGCGGGCATCCTCGCCGGCTGCGGCGACCCCGGCTGCGGACTCTGCCACGGCGGCAAGGGCAAGGGGCACGGCTGCGGCTTCTGCGGCGGCAGGGGCTGCTCGCACTGCCTGTCGGGCCTGCACGGCAAGCTCGCCGGATTCCTGCACCACGGGCCGAAGGTGGACTACTTTGTCGGCCCCGGCGGACCGGTGCCGATCACGCCGGGCTATGTGCCCTACATCGGCGTCACGCGGTCGCCGCGGGATTTCTTCTCGTTCCCGCCGATGAATCCGTATGACCCCTGATGGATTTGACGATAAGAATGGGTGGCGGGGCGAGCGCTCGCAGGAGGCGACGCGCCCCGCGGTCCGCGGGACTCCGGCCGATCCAATCGCCGGAGCATTATGCCGCGAAGTGCAATGCCATGGATCGGAGACGGGCGGGGTGTCGAGGTCGCTCTCTTGGGCGAGCCCGCGGCACCCTTTCCCCTTCTTAACCCTCTGACATCCTCCCCAGGACGGGGATGCCGGATCAAGGATTGGAGCGTCGTCATGGAACGAGCCGATCGACCCGCCTCCGCCGGCGATACCCCCGGAGGCACCTCACGAGCTCTCCGCTACCCGCGGATCCTCGGCGGCCTGGCCGCCTTCACACTTCTCGCGGTCCTCGGCAGTTCGGCGCGGGCCCAGGGGCCGCCCGTACCGCAAGTCGGCGACATCTCCCAGCGCAGCGGGCTGGTGCAGCGGTTCGCCGGCACGCCCGAGTTCCTGCCGCCCGACCCGCGTCGCGACTACTTCTACCGCACCCGCTACGCCGACTCGGGGCCAGTCAGCCACGTCAACTGGTTCAAGAGCCAGGGTCTCTACGGCCTCGGCTGGAAGACCCCGCACACGGCGAGCATCTACCCGTACTGGTACGGCTCGCCCGGCCAGAGCACCATCGACGAATCCTCTCGCCCCTGGCCGCGCCCGCTCCGCTTCTTCCAGGGACTCGCCCACCCCTGGCGGCCCGTGGGGATGTACTACCAGATGGGCAGCTACGTCCCGATCTTCGACCTTGACCCGATCGCGCCCGGGCCCGGACCCTATCCGTATCCGTTCTATTTCAACTGGGATCACGGCGGATGAGATTCCGTTTCCCGGATGACTGGACGGACTGCGGCATTTCAACCACGGGTGGCACGAAGGGCACGAATGGAGCGGGACACGGTCCCGGTCATGATTCGTGTCCTTCGTGCCATCCGTGGTCGGGTTGCCCTGGTCACATCACAGGATCAACGGCGAGCGCTTTTCCGCGGCCTCGGCCATGAACGACTGGACGCGAGAGACCAGGTCCTCGGGGTCGGGCGTCACCCCCTCGAGGATCATCGCGTTCGTCCAGAGCTGCACGGCGCACTGCTTGATGAACGCGTCGTGATCGGGGCTGACGGCGAGGGTCGAGAGCCGTCGGATCAGGGGCGACGACGGGTTCACCTCGAGCATCCGCGAGACCTCGGGGAAGTCCTTGTTCGCCAGCTTCAGCATGCGCTGCATCTGCGTGCTCGGGCCGCCGTCGGCGCTGACCAGGCAGCAGGGGCTATCAGTGAGCCGTTTTGACTCGCGCACCTCCTTGACCCGCGTCCCCAGCGCCTCGCGGAACAGCTCGAGCACCCGGGCGAATCCGCCCTCCTTGGCCGCCGACTCGGACGACTCGGCCCTGGCGGCCTCGGCCTCGCTCTCGGGCGTGTCGGGCAGGTCGAGCTCGGCCGCGTCGATCGAGGTCAAGGTCTTGCCCTGGTAGGTGATGAGCGCCGTGATCGCGAACTCGTCGATCGGCTCGGTGAGGAAGAGCACCTCGATCCCGCGGCGGCGGAAGATCTCGAGGTTCGGGCTCTTGACGACCGAGGCATAATCGGGCCCGCCGAGGTAGTAGATCCGCTTCTGCCCCTCGGGCATCCGCGCGATGTACTGATCCAGCGACACCGTGGCCTCGGGCCCCTCGCCGCGCGACGAGCTGAACCGCAGGAGCTTCGCGACCCGCTCGCGGTTGGGCTGGTCGACGATCAGGCCCTCCTTGAGCGTCGCCCCGAACTGGCCGTAGAAGGTGCGGAACGCATCCGGGTTTTCCTCGGACAGGTTGTCCAGCCGATCGAGCACGCCCTTGGTGATCGAGGTGCGGATTCGACGGATCACGTTGTTGTCCTGGAGCGTCTCGCGCGAGACGTTCAGCGGCAGATCCTCCGAGTCGACGAGTCCACGGAGGAACCGCAGGTACTCGGGCACCAGCTCGCGGCATTCGGCCTGCACGAGCACCCGGCGGGCGCAGAGGCTCAGCCCGTGCTCGAGCCGGGCGAAGCCCAGGCGCTCGAGGTTCGTCGGCGGGCAATACACGATCGCGCGGAACTGGATGGGCGAATCAGCCGCCAGGTGCAGGTGCCACAGCGGCTTCTCGTCCGGGTGGTGGGTCAGATGCTGGTAGAAGCTGTTGTACTGCTCCTCGGTCACCTGGCTCCTGGGCTCGACCCAGATCGGCTTCTGGTCGTTCAGCACCTCGCCGCCGTCGCCCAGCCGGATCGGGTACGGCACGAAGCTGGAGAAGCGCCTGACGACCTCGCGAATCCGCCACGACGAGCCGAAGTCCTTGGCGTCCTCCTTCAGGTGCAGAATCACCTCGGTGCCGCGCGCGAGGCTCTCCTCGACGGGGGTCACGGTGAAACTGCCCGAGCCGTCGGACTCCCACTCCCAGCCGGTCTGGTCCTGGTAGCTGCGGGTCCGCACCCGGACCCTGTCGGCGATCATGAACGCCGAGTAGAATCCGACGCCGAACTGGCCGATCAGCGAGAGGTCCGGCCGGCCCGAGCCGGACCCGGCGCTGGCACTCGACGCGGCGGTCATGGCCTTGAGGAACTCGGCCGAGCCGCTCCGCGCGATCGTGCCGAGGTTCGCCACCAGCTCGTCGTGGCTCATGCCGACGCCCGAGTCCCGGATGATGAGCTGGAGGTCCCCCTCACGCCCCTCGATCACGATCTCGAGCGGGCCGGCATCGCGCTGGGACTCGTTGGTGAGCGAGACGTAGCGCATCTTGTCGAGTGCGTCGGACGCATTCGAGATCAGCTCGCGAAGAGCGATGTCGCGGCTCTGATACAGCGAGTGCGACAGGAGGTGCAGGAGCTGCTTGATCTCGGCCTGGAACGTGAATTCTTGCCTCTCGCCGGCGGTGGCTGCGGTTGCCATCGATTCAGCCTCGTGACGGTTTGCCGTCCGAATGGTCGCCCCTGCCGCCCGGGTGCGGCGGGGTGAACTGGGTTGGTCATTGGGGTTGAACCCAGGATCAGGAGGCAACTGGCATACCGCCAGGATCGATCGGCTGCAAGTTCATTTGTGGCATTGGATTCCGTCTTAGGGCAGCCAGAGCCCTCATCATCCGACTGCCAAAATGGCGGTTCACCGAAGCGGGCAATCGGGAGACTATCGCCAGAACTGACAGTCGCGTCGGATCGGGATTCCAGCGCATCGGTCACCTGACGCGCCACTATTCCGGTGGGCGCCGGGGCGTATTCTTCATTCGTGCGAGCGGCACTCCCGAACGAAATCGATCAGAATGGCGAGCATCGGGATCGACTCAATAAGGCAGATGATACCAGTCGCCACCGAGGCGAATGATGCATCCCGCACTGCCAGGCCGAAGGCCAGCGAGATGGCGAATACCGCGACGACCAGCATCCATTGCCAGATCTGCATGCGCGGCCATTGCTTGAGCCGCGGGAGAACGCGTCCGCAGATGAAGGGGACCACCAGGATCCCGATGTTGGCGCCAGTCAGTCCGAGGAAGAGAGGAAGAAACGGCGGATGGCCAATCGTTGTGACGCCCCGAGCGATCATTCGCTGATTTGCGGCCCCCTCCTGGATACTTCCATACAATCCGCCCAGGAAGGCCCCCAGCGAGAGTCCGAACAGCCGGCATGGCCATCCTTTGATCTGTCGCACTGGAATGTCGTTCGGTTGAGGAAACGCTCATTGAACAGGCCGCATCGGGATTTGTCCGAGCATATCGCGCCGGCTTTGCGACCGCATCACCAGAAGATGGCTTCCACGAGGCAATTCGGCACCGATCTGGCCCTATCCGACGCGATCGAGCGGTTCTATACTGGGCTCCGCCTCCCGTCGCAAGATCCTCTCCCCGACGCGCGGGAACCTACGGAATTCGACCGTCGCCGCACCTCGAAGAACAGGAACCCGCGCATGAGCCGCACCGCGCTCGCCGGCCTCGTCCTCTCGCTTCTCGTCACGCCCGTCACAATGGCCGACGAACCGACGCGCGTCGAGGCGACGACCTATTACCGCACGTTCTCGCACAGCCATCCGGTGCTGAAACGCATCCGGCCGGGCGAGGTGATTGCGACGAAGACGCTCGACTCGGCCGGGCTCGATGAGAAGGAAGTCAAGCGCTCCGAGCCGTTCAACCCGCTGACCGGGCCGTTCTTTGTCGAGGGGGCCGAGCCGGGCGATGCGCTCGTGGTGCGGCTCAACAGGGTGCGGCTCAACCGGAACTGGGGCTGGTCGGCGTTTCGGCTCGGGCTATTCTCGCTGACACCCGAAGTCGTCGAACATATCTATCCCAACGACATCCACCCGGACCTTGTCATCAAGGGGCGGAAGACGATCGTCCCGTGGGACATCGACCTGACGGCGAGGACCGTCCGGCTGCGGACACCGAAAAGCCACGCCCATCCGCTCGAATTCCCCGCGCGGCCGATGCTGGGGTGCATCGGCGTGGCGCCGGCCGGAGACTTCGCGCCGACGTCGGGTCCGTCCGGCCCGTATGGCGGCAACCTTGATTACAACAGGATCGGCGAGGGTGCGGCCGTTTACTTGCCCGTGTACCACCCGGGCGGCCTGCTGTTCGTCGGCGACGGCCACGCCTTGCAGGCCGACGGCGAGCCGACCGGGACCGGGATCGAGACCACGATGGAAGTCGAGTTCGTCGTCGAGCTGAAGAAGGGGGCAAAGCTGAGCGGGCCGCGCGTGGAGACGGCCGATGAGATCATCTCGATCGGCTCGCAGCCCGAGTTCGCCAGCGCGCTCGACAATGGCCTGAAGACGGCGACCAGCGACATGGCCGCGTGGCTCGAAAAAGAGTACGGCATGGAGCCCTGGGCGGCTCATCTGCTGGTCGGTTACCAGGGGCGGTATGACGTCGTCACCGTGGCCGGCTCGATGGCGCTGGCGATTCCAAAGAAGGTGCTGCCGAGGAAAGCCCCGGGACTCACGAGCACGTCACCGGCCGCCGCCGCCGGGGACGCGAAGCCCCCTGCCCCACCCGGCGCGATCGCGGCGAAGACGAAGGGCCTCGCCAAGATCGACGGGTTCATCCCGCTGTACTGGGACGACGCCGCGGGGAAGCTCTGGATGGAGATCGCCCGCTTTGATGTCGAGTTCCTCGACCAGGTCGCGCTGTCGGCCGGGCTGGGGTCGAACCCGGTGGGCCTCGACCGCGGGCAGCTCGGCGATTCGCGGGTCGTGAGGTTCCGGCGCATCGGGCCGAAGGTGCTGCTGGTCGAGTCGAATTACGGCTATAGCGCGGTTGGCGGGAGCGCAGCCGAGCGACGAGCCGTGGCGGAATCGTTCGCCCACTCGGTGCACTGGGGCTTCAAGGTCGAGGCCGAGGAGAACGGCAAGGTCCTCGTGGACGCGACCGCCTATTTCCTCCGCGACGCGCATGGCGTGGCGCAGCGGCTGAAAGCGGCGAAACAGGGCGACTATCGCCTCGACGAGGGCCGGAGCGTCATCGAGGCCGGGCTCACCAGGGCGTTCCCCAAGAACACCGAGGTCGAGGCGACCCTGACATTCGCGACGGAGGGCGAGCCGGGCGCGCTGGTGGCATCCACGACACCGTCGCCGCGCGTGGTGACGGTCCGCCAGCGGCATTCGCTCGTCGAGCTGCCGCCGCTGGGCTCGGGGTTCACTCCCCGCGGCGCCGACCCAAGGGTGGGGATCTTCACGGTCGATTACTACGACTTCGCCACACCCGTGACCGAACCGGTCGAGCGGCAGTTCATCTGTCGGCACAGGCTGATCAAGCGCGACCCGAAGGCCGAGGTCTCCGATCCGGTCGCGCCGATCGTCTATTACGTCGACCCGGGGGCGCCCGAGCCGGTGCGCTCGGCCCTCGTCGAGGGGGCAAACTGGTGGGCGAGGGCGTTCGAGGCGGCGGGATTCAAGAATGGCTTCCGCGTCGAGGTGTTGCCCGAGGACGCCGATCCGATGGACCTGCGGTACAACATGATCCAGTGGGTCCACCGATCGACGCGCGGCTGGTCGTACGGCTCGAGCGTGGTCGACCCCAGGACCGGCGAGATCCTCAAGGGGCGGGTGACGCTGGATTCGCTGCGGGCGCGGCAGGACGCGCTGATCGGCTCGGGCCTCGCGACCGGTGAACCGCCTCGCGGCGGGTGCGCGGCCGGAGGCGGCCCGGATGTCGAGCACCTGGCCGGATTCGATCCGGCTGCCGAGCCGGCGGCGATGGTCCTGGCGCGGATCCGCCAGCTCTCGGCGCACGAGGTGGGGCACACGCTCGGCCTGGCCCATAACTTCGCCGCGAGCACCTATGGGCGGGGGTCGGTGATGGACTACCCCGCGCCGCTGGTGAAGATCCGCGACGGCAAGACGCTGGATCTGTCGGACGCGTATTCTCGGGGGATCGGAGCTTACGACGTGTTTGCGATCCGCTATGCGTACTCGCAGTTCGCGCCGGGCGTCGACGAGGCGAAGGCGCTGCGCGAGATCGTCCGGAAGGGGCTGGCCGACGGGCTGCTGTTCCTGTCGGACGCCGATGCCCGTCCCGCCGGCTCCGCGCATCCGCTGGCGAACCTTTGGGACAACGGCGACGATCCCGTTGCCTCCCTGCGTCACGAGATGAAGGTGCGGGCGATCGGGCTTGAGCGGTTCGGGACCGATGGGCTGGCGGATGGTGCACCGCTGTCCGACCTGGAGGCGCGGCTATTGCCGCTCTATTTGCACCACCGATACCAGCTCCAGGCGGCGGTGAAGACACTGGGCGGCGTGCGCTATGGTTACGCGGTCAGGGACGGCGAGTCGGTTCGACCGGCTGCCTCGACCGCCTTCGAACCGGCCGATCGGCAGAAGGATGCGCTGGCGGCCGTGCTGGAGACGCTCTCCCCCGAGTTCCTCCTCCTGCCCGACCGGGTGCTGGACCTGATTCCGCCGCAGGCGTTCAACCGGCCACGGGGTACGGCCGAGCGGTTCGCGGGCAAGACGGGCCGGGTGTTCGACGAGGTCTCGGCCGCGGTGGCCGCCGCGGACCTCGCGGTAGACGGGCTGCTCAATCCCGAGCGCGCCGCGAGAATCATCGCGTCGCACGCGAGGAACCCGAAAGCGCCGGGGTTCGACGAGGTGCTCGGGGCCCTGGTCAGCAAGACCTGCCTGAGTCCCGTGGGTGAGGGTCGCTCGGCGTCGGTCGCGCGTGCGGTGCAGTGGCTGGTGATCACGCGGCTGATCGGACTGGCGGGGGATGAAACGGCGGATCCGCGCGTCAGGGGATGGGCATCGCACGCGCTCGAACTCCTCGTATTGAAGATCGAAGAGCGCGCTCCGGTTCCGGCTCCCGCGAACTGGCACGACCGGGCGATTGTCCGCGAGATCCGCCGGTTCCTGGACCGTCCCGACGTCGCCAACCGCCACGCCGAGCCGCCGCCGAGTCCGCCCGGCGATCCGATCGGGAACCGGGGCCACAGAGACGTGGTTCGGGGTCAGGAATGAGGAGCACCTCCGAACCACAAAGCGACAAGCCGAAAGCGCGACTCGCGCAGCATGCTTCGCGGTAAGCGACACCCGAAGGACAAGGCAAAGCCTCAAACCAGCGCGCCGCGGCCACGCTGCGAAACGGCCTCGGAACCTTTCGGGTCAGACTCTCAGCCGGTCGAATCCCGGCGGCGCCGGGAGGGGACGCGGAGCAGGAGCAGGAAGCAGATCAGCGCCACGGAGCCAGCGATTCCGAGGATGCTGGAGTTGTCGTCGAGGAATGCGATCAGGACCAGCAACAGCGAGATGACCAGCCCGGTGCCGAAGACGAGCCTCAGGGTCGAGAGTACCGGCGACGGGGGCGGTGGGATCAGCGAGGCGGGGTCCTGCACGGGAGGTCGCCGGGGCGTGGGTGCCAGCGACTCGTCCTCGATGACCAGGATCTCTTCGCCTGCCGTCGCGCGCACCCGGCGGCGGACGGAGGGATGGCCAAGGAACGCCTCGGGCGGCAGGGCGGGCGTGCCGCATTTCGGGCATTTCCGCCAGCCTCGCCAGCCGGTGGGCTCGACCTCGAGCTCCATGCCGCAGCCGGGGCAGGAATAGATCACGAAATAGGCGATGTCGGTTTCCACGGACGACGGCTCCCGACGGGATGAGATGGTTAGAGTGGAACCACGGAAAACACGAAATCCCACGAAAAGAAGGCGAGAAACCCGACTCGCCGTGGAATCGAACGACCTCGCCTGGTCCGGTCCGCCCGGATCATCGTAACCGGACAACCTGGCCGCGGACAGGGAGCGCAAGCGGGCGTGCGGGGAACCGAGTCCCTACCTTCGGCCGAGCGTTGCGAGTACCATGTGGGCTCGACCATTCGGCCGGACCGGGCGAAGGCGGCCGACCATGGCGAAGGATGACCCCGGCAGGAAACATCCTCAAGCAGCTCGGGCAGTCTTGCCCGGCGCGAAGGTCCCGTCGGGCAAGAATGCCCGAACCATTTTCAGACCGGCGGAACCCCCGCCGTTCGAATACCGGACGACACCATGAGCCAGGGCTCTCCCCCCAAGACGGATTCCGGTTCCGATGCCGCCACGGCCCCGCCGCGGCTGGAGATGCGGCACATCATCAAGAACTTCGGCGGCGTGCAGGCGCTTCGGGACGTCTCGATCGTCGCGCCTGGCGGCGAGGTCCACTCGATCTGCGGCGAGAACGGTGCCGGCAAGAGCACCCTGATGAAGGTGCTGGCCGGCGCGATCGTCGACTACGACGGCGAGATCCTGCTGAACGGCCAGACTGTGCGGTTCTCCGGGCCGCGCGACGCCGAGGACGCCGGCATCCGGATCATCTACCAGGAGCTGAACCTCGTCCCGCAGCTTACCGTGGCCGACAACATCTTCCTCGGCCGCGAGCGGACCCGCGGCGGACCGCTCGGCTGGCTGGATGAGCGCGGGATGGAGGCTCGCACCAGGGAGCTGTTCGACCGCCTGGGCACGCCGATCCCGCCGCGGGCGCGGGTCGGCGACCTGCGGATCGGCGACCAGCAGATGGTCGAGATCGCCAAGGCCCTCGCGTACGACGCGGCCATCGTCATCATGGACGAGCCGACGTCCGCCCTGTCCGAGTCCGAGGTCACCCGGCTCTTTCGCGTGATCCACGACCTGCGCAAATCAGGCACCACCGTTCTCTACATCAGCCACAAGATGAATGAGGTCTTCACGCTGTCGGACCGCGTGACCGTGCTGCGCGATGGGCAGTTCGTGGCCTCAGCACCCCGGGCCGAGATCACGCCCGACCAGGTCGTGCGGTGGATGGTCGGCCGCGAGATCGCCGCGCTCAACTATCAGCCGCACCCGATCCAGCAGAAGGCCGTGCTGGAGGTCGAGAACCTGTCGCTACAGGCCCCTCCCGGCAGCGGGCGGCCGAACCTTCAGGACATCACCTTCACCGCCAGGGCCGGCGAGGTGGTGGGCGTCGCCGGTCTGCTGGGAGCGGGCCGGACCGAGCTACTCGAGGCGATCTACGGCGCGACGCCGACAACGCCGCGCGGGACGATCCGGCTCGAGGGCCAGCCCGTGCGGTTCCACCACCCGGACGAGGCGATCCGGGCGGGCGTCGCGATGGTCACCGAGGACCGCAAGGCCCTGGGGCTCTTCTCGCAGATGACCGTCGCCGAGAACATCACGCTCCGCCGCCTGCCCGAGCTGACGTTCGGCCCGGTTCCCCTGGTGAACCCCCGCGCCGAGCGGACGGCCGTCGACTGGTCGATCAAGGAGCTATCCATCAAGACGGCGGGCGGGGGCGCGCCGATCACCAGCCTGTCGGGCGGGAACCAGCAGAAGTGCATCATCGCTCGCTGGCTGCTGGTCGAGCCGAAGCTATTGCTCCTCGACGAACCGACGCGCGGGATTGATATCGGCGCCAAGTCCGAGATCTACGCGTTGATCCGGCGCCTGGCCGGCCAGGGACGCGCGATCCTGATGACCTCGAGCGAGTTGCCCGAGCTGCTCGCGGTCGCCGATCGGATCATCGTGCTGTGCGAGGGGCGCATCACGGCCGAGATCCCTCGCGCCGAGGCCACCGAGGAGTCGATCATGCACGCCGCGACGCGGTTCCTGGACAAGGTCGGAGCTGCTTCCTAGGGGCGAGGGACGAGAGACGAGACGTTTCCAGGTCGGAGGTCGAACCATGAACGGATTACGGCGCCTTTCCGTCATCGGCGTTGGCGTACTGGGGCTGGTGGTCGTCGGCGCCGGGTCGCCACGGGCGGCCGAGTTTCCTCGATTCGTGATGCAGGAGATCGACCCGCACGCGGGGGATATCGTCTACGCCGTGACGACGGCCGACGTGGATGGGAACGGCAAGCCCGACGTCGTGGCCGTGACCGAGGACGCGGTGGTCTGGTACGCCAATCCGGGGTGGAAGCGGCACGACATCATCCGCAAGGCGACGGCGCGGGATAATGTCTGTATCCAGGCCGATGACGTCGACGGCGACGGGCGAATCGATTTTGCCCTGGGCGCTGGGTGGCACCCGCCGGATACGAAGACCGCCAGCACCCTCCAGTGGCTGGGCCGCGACGCCCAGGGCCGCTGGCAGGTCCATCCGATCGCGTACGACGAGCCCACGCTGCACCGCCTGCGATGGGGATCGGTGAAGGGCCAGGCAGGGCGGAAGCAACTGGTCGTTGCGCCGCTGCAAGGTCGCGGCACGCGCGGGCCGAACTGGGGCGCGGGGGACGGCGTCCGGGTGCAGATGTTTGACGTGCCGGCCGATCCGACGAAGGCCGAATGGACTTCGGAAATCGTCGACAGCACGCTGCACACGATTCACAACCTCCAGCTCGTCGACCTGAACGGCGACGGCCGCGACGAGGTCGTCGTCGCGGCGTGGGAGGGCGTGTTCGTCCTCGAGAGGAACATTGCCGGCAAGTGGACGCGGACGAGGATCGGCCAGGGCAACCAGGAATCCCGCCCGTCAAAGGGATCAAGCGAGGTGAAGGTCGGGAAGCTCCAGGGCGGTGGATCCTACGTCGCGACGATCGAGCCGTGGCACGGATACCAGGTTGTCGTGTACACGCCTCCGCGATCGGCCGGGCCTGCGGAGTCGCCATCCTCCCTGCCCGGCCAGGCACCGCAGCCGCCGCTATGGACCCGCACCGTGATCGCCGAGCCGCTTCAGTGGGGCCATGCCGTCTGGTGCGCGAACCTCGACGGCGATGGCGACGACGAGCTCATCATCGGCCAGCGCGACCCCAACAGGGGCGGTACCGATGCACCGCGAGGGCCGGGCGTGTTTGGCTTCGACCCTCGAACGGATGCGACGTCCGGGAAGCTGACGTTCGACCGGCACACGATCGATGATGGCGGCGTCGGCTGCGAGGATGCGGTGGCCGCCGACCTCGACGGCGATGGCCGGCTCGACATCGTGGCCGGCGGGCGGTCGTCGCATAATGTCCGGGTCTACTGGAACCGGCCAGGGTCGAGCACCGGCACGGGCGAGTCGCCATGAGAGGACGGTGGTGCGTCCTGGCCGCGGCAATCCTGTGGAGCAGCGGCGGCGCGATCTCGAAGGGACTGGACCTCGACCCGCTCTCCATCGCGTTCTACCGGGGGCTATTTGCCGGGCTGGCGCTCCTGCCATTTGTCCCGCGGGGCCGGCTTGACCTGCGGCCGGCGCTGCTGCCGCTGGGAATCGCGTTTGGCGTGATGGTGGGCTGCTTCCTGGGCGCGGTGAAGATCACGACCTCGGCGAACGCGATCCTCCTGCAATGTACCTCGGCGCTGTGGGTCGTGCCCCTGAGCGCGATTGTTCTGCATGAGGCGCCCGACCGCCGGGCGCGGGTCAGCATCGCAATGGCGATGGTGGGAATCGTCGCCATCGTTGGCTGGGGATACGACGGCCGGCCGCGCGAGTGGCAGGGGATCGCGCTGGGGCTCGCGAGCGGCGTGCTGTCGGCGGGGATCTCCGTCGGGCTGCGCCGGCTGCGCGGGCTGGACCCGATCTGGCTCAGCGCGGCGCTCAATCTCATCGGGACCGTCACGCTGGGCCTGTGGGCCTGGGCGAGCGGCCGGGGACTGGCAACGCCGAGCGGTCCGCAGTGGGCGGTGCTCGTCCTCTTCGGCATCTTCCAGATGGCGATCCCCTATGCGCTCTACGCCCGCGGCCTGCGCGAGCTGGCGGCGCCCGAGGCGACCCTGATCGGCCTGGTCGAGCCGGTGCTGAACCCGATCTGGGTCATCCTGTTCGTTCACGAGTGGCCAGCGGGGCCGACGGTGATCGGCGGACTGTTCCTGCTGGCGGGGCTGGTGTATCGGTACTGGCCGGTGCGGCGCGGTCTGACCGAGAGCGGATCTCGAAGAGCGAATTGCGAAGCCAATCCCGCGATCCGGCCGTCGGAACTGCCACCTTGATCGCGGGTGTGAGGATCAGAGTCACGCCCGCTTCGTCCCTCGCCCATCGTCAAGCCCGAGGCGCTCGCGGATGGTGGTGTAGGGAATTCGTTCGTCGGACTCCGCCAGGGCCGCCCGAGCAGTCTCCACGTCCAGGCGGTCCTCCGCCTCCTCGAGCAGGCGTTCGAGGAGCTCGAGATCCTCGAGCGGCACCAGGGCGGCGACGGCTCTGCCGCCTCGGTGGATGATGATTCGCTCCCCGCGGTATTCTGCCTGCTCCAGGATCTCGGAGCGCGAGTTCTGTAATTCGACGACGTTCCGCCGCGCCATGTGACCTTCTCCCACGGACCGAGCGTGCCGTCGAGGGACCAGTTCCCGCAATCGCGCGTACGAGTACTCGCCGAAGCGGCCCATTGGACGTTCAGAGACCATCGAGCTCGTGGTCCCAGAGGGGATGCGAGCGCGATGAACGCGTGGCCGCCGTAGTTCCGGCGGCTCGACCGGGATGTCCTCGAGGCTCTCGGGAGCCTTCCCAGCAGGCTGAGACGAACTCGAGGACAATGCTCAGGATCGCAAAGAGGACCTCGTCCATCACCGCGATCTCCCGACGGCTGCGTGAGCCTCTGCGTCCAGCGTGATTTCATCATCAAGAGGACGGCACCGGCCGTCAATCTCGTCTCCGCGCGTCGACACCGGAGCGATCCGGCTCAGTCGATGTAGACAAACTCATTCAGGTTCATCAGCGCAAGACAGAGATCGGCCAGGGACGAACCGCTCGCGAGGAACCGCCGCGCCAGCGCCTTTTCCTCGGCGTCCGGGCGGCGGGCGAGGGTCAGCAGGTAGGCGGATTCGATGCGGGAGTCAACATCGGGGCCGGCCTCGCCCTTAATGCGCGCGGCCAGGGCGTGCGCGGCCTCGGCCGAGAGGGGGCTGTTCAGCAGGCTGAGCGCCTGGGGCGCGATGGTGGTCACGGGGCGCTGCGGACAGCTCGCGTTGGTGTCGGGGCGGTCGAACGCCTCGAAGAAGGGATAGCGCAGGTTGCGCCGGACGAAGACATACAGGCTGCGGCGGCATCGGTCGGCCCCGCGCGGCGAGACCGGCCAGATCGCGCCCTTGCTCGAGAGCTTCGTCAGCTCGGGCGGAAGCGGCGGGAAGACGCCAGGTCCGCCGAGCGCCAGGTTGATCCGGCCCGAAGCGGCGAGCATCGCGTCGCGGATGGTCTCGCCGTCGAGCCGGCGGCGGTTCTGTCCCGCGAGCAGGCGGTTGTCAGGATCGGCCTCGCGGGCCGCCGATGTCCGCGGGCGCGACGACTGGCGATAGGCCGCGCTCGTGACGATCAGGCGGTGCATCGCCTTGAGGCTCCAGCCCCGCGCGACCAGCTCGGCCGCCAGCCAGTCGAGCAGCTCGGGATGGCTGGGTTCGTCGCCGATCCGGCCGAAATCGCTGGAAGTCGCGACGAGCCCGCGGCCGAAGTGCGATTGCCACAGGCGATTCACCATCACCCGGGCTATGAGCGGATGCTGCGGCTGGGTCAGCCAGGCCGCCAGCGCCCGGCGCCGGCCGCTGGAATCGGCGAGGTGTTCGATTCGCAGCGGCAAGACGGTCGAGGCCAGAACGGCCGGAACAGCGGGAGCGACCGTCGGGCCGGGCGTGCGCAGCTCGCCGCGGCGGAGGAACCGCGTGGGGGGCGCCTCCGTCCCGGCCTCGTCGATTCCGCGGGCCACGGGAAGCGGGCGCGGGGCCGAGCGGACGGCTCGGTCGAGTTCGGCCAGGAGCGCCGCGCGCCGGGCGAAAGACTCCGCCTCGAGCAGCTTCGGCCACTGCGCCTCGCGGATGCGGCCGTCGTGGTGGAGCAGGCCATAAACCGTGGCGACCTCGGCCGGGGTTCGCTTTGCTTCCGGCCGGTTGAATGCGGCCACGGCGTCGTCGAGCGCCCCCATCGGCAGGCCCGGCGCGATCTGGTCGCGGACGGGCTGCTCGATGCGCAGGATCGCCGATTGCACCCGCGCGACGCGGGCGCGCCAGGCTGAGAGTGCGGCCTCGTGCGTCTTGCGCCGGGCGGGGCTGGCGAGCGGGAAATCGTCGCGGAATCGCGAGCCGGCGAAGAACGCCTGGAGGCGGTAAAAGTCGGCCTGTCGGATCGGGTCGAACTTGTGATCGTGGCAGCGGGCGCAGCCGATCGTGAGCCCGAGGAAGACCAGGCCGGTGGTCTCGGTGATGTCGTTGAGCGCGTTCTGCCGCCGGAGCTTCTGGTCGTTCAGGTCGACCATGTCGGGATAGCAGCGGTTGAACCCCGTGGCGATGAACGCCGAAGGGTCGTCGGGCGCCAGCTCGTCCCCGGCGAGCTGGAGGCGGACAAACCGGTCATACGGCATGTCGGCGTTCAGGGCATTCACGACCCAGTCGCGGAAGCGCCAGGCATCCGGCCGGGCCTGGTCGAACTCGAAGCCGTCGGTGTCGGCGTAGCGCGCCAGGTCGAGCCAGTGCTGCGCCTGGCGGATCCCGTACTGTGGGCTGGCGAGCAGTCGGTCGACCAACTTTTCGTAGGCGTCCGGCGAGCGGTCGCGCAGGAACGCGTCGACGGCATCCGGCGAGGGCGGCAGGCCGGTCAGGTCGAAGCTCAACCGGCGGAAAAGCGTCGCGCGGCCGGCCTCGGGCGCCGGTTTCAGTCCGTTGGACTCGAGCGCGGTCAGGATGAAAGCGTCGATCGGGTTACGGGTCCACTCGGCTTGAACGACCGTGGGCGGCGCGACCTTCTTCACCGGGTGGAAGGCCCAGTGGTCGCGGTCCTCGGCGGTGATCGGCCGGTCGGGCAGACGGCCGTCGTCGGCTGAGGCGAAGGTGGCCAGGCCGAGGAGAATCGCCAACGAATAGCCACGGGCACGGGACATCTAGCTTTCCTCGATCCAGCTCTTCGTAAAAGTCGGGCTGCCTAGATCTTTTCGACCCCGAGGATCCCGTTTGGGGCGGAGATTGACCTGGTGCCGTCGAAGATCAGGCGGACCTGATCGATAACGCCGGTCAAACCAAGAAGGTTCCTCGGGTCCGCCAACGGGACATAAGGATCGCTCAGGAAATAGCAGGGAAAGACGTACTCGTTTGCGTCCAGCCCGGGAATTCGAGCCCTGAGCAGCCCGCGGCGGACCTGCTGGCCGCGAAAGGACAGGCCTCGCACCGGACGCCTCGGAATCGGCAGGTCGAGATCCCTTGCGACTTGCGCAGGCATGGTCGTCATTTCCGTGCCAGGATCGACTCGGAACCGGATGATTACCCAGGTGCCCTGATCGGTCTTTACCTCCAGGTCGAGGTCAGCGTGCAGCACCTCATCCCCGGTGGACTGGAGGGTCCTGCCCCTCAGCGGGACCTCGAGCCTGGCCATCTACGCCACCCCGAATACAACGCCTTGCCGCGTCTCGGGGGGGTGATCCTCGAGATACTCGTGGATCTCCTCCGCGCCCACCGCCAGTACCTCAATACCCTCTGGCGTGCGTCGAAATGCGATGTATGTATTATCGTAGTACCAGTTCAGCGTCTGGTCGTCTAGCGCGCGCCTCCTCGCCTCAGGCGTGATCTGGATGCCGTGCTCCCGTAGGAGCCGGGCCTCCATTCTGGCAACGCTCTCCGCGATTTCCGGCGGTACGGGCAACAGCCCCCGCGGCTTGGGGAAGTTCGGATCATGCGCTGGAAGAGTCGAGTCGATCAGATCGCTGGCCATGACAGGGCCTCCCGAATCCGGCGGATCTCGCTCGCTCCCCCTATCGTCCTGGATCGATGAATCCCCGGCAAGGCCGAGAACCAGGAATCGACATCAGCCCAGAATCGCCCGAACCACCACGCCGGCGGTGTCGGTCAGTCGGTCGTCGCGGCCGTTGTGGGGGAAGGTCAGTCGGGTATGGTCGAGGCCCAGCAGGTGGAGGATTGTGGCGTGCAGGTCGTGGACATGCACCGGGTCGACCGCCGCGCGAAGGCCGACGGCATCCGTCGCGCCGTGGATCGTGCCCCCCTTGATGCCGGCACCCGCCAGCCAGACGGTGAACCCGTGCGGGTTATGGTCGCGGCCGCGGCCGCTCTCGGACATCGGCATCCGGCCGCACTCGCCGCCCCAGATGACCAGGGTCTCGTCCATCAGGCCGCGGCGGCGGAGGTCCTTCAACAATCCGGCGATCGGCCGATCGGTGCGCCGGCACATCCGCGCGTGGTTGGCCTCGACGTCGTCGTGAGCGTCCCAGCCGTTCACATCGCCCGAGTAGAGCTGGACGAAGCGGACGCCCCGCTCGACCAGGCGGCGGGCGAGCAGGCATCGCGTACCGAACTCGGCGGTTTCGGGGTCGTCGAGACCGTACAGCCGGCGGGTGGCGTCGGTCTCGGCCGAGAGGTCCACGGCCTCGGGCGCGGCCGACTGCATCCGGTAGGCCAGCTCATAGGCCTGAATCCGGGCCGAGAGCTCGGAGTCGTCCCCGCGCGCGGCGAGGTGCCTCGCGTTGAGCCGGCCGATCAGGTCGAGCGTCCTGCGCTGGGACCCGTCGGAGGTCCCCTCGGGCGGCGCGAGATCCAGGATCGGCCGCGGGCCCGAGCGCATCACGGTGCCCTGGAAACTGGCCGGCAGGAATCCCGCGCCATAGGCCGGCGGGCCGCCCTTGATGCCGCCGCCGGGGTCGGGCAGAACCACGAACGCGGGCAGGTCGCGGTCCTCGGTGCCCAGGCCGTACGAGACCCAGCTCCCGAGGCTCGGCTTGCCCATGAGGATCGAGCCGGTGTTCATCTGGTAGACGGCCTGCGGGTGGTTGACACTGTCGGCCTTGCACGACCGGATCACCGCGAGCTCGTCGGCGCACCCGGCGAGATGCGGCAGGAAATCCGACACCGGCATCCCGCACTTGCCCGACGGGTGGAAGGTTCGCCGGGTGCCGAGCAGCGGATTGGCCGCGACCTGACGGCGGGTCGCCACGGCGCCGAAGCTGGCGGGGAGTGGCTGGCCCGAGAGCCGCTGGAGCTCGGGCTTGGGATCGAACGTCTCCAGATGGCTCGGCCCGCCGTGCATGAACAGGTAGATAACGCGCGTCGCCTTCGGTCGGAAATGCGGTGGCCGGACGGATGACGAACGATCGGCCCCGGCCGATCCGGCAATCGCGCGATCCCGCTCCTGCTCGATCATCCAGGCCGCCGCCAGCGCGCCGAAGCCGCCGCCGGCCTGGCGGAGGAAGTCGCGACGGCTGGCGGAGGTATGAGGCGCAAAGGCCGGGGGTGGGCCGGTCATGGCGGGGCGACTCCTCGGGCGGGCGGAGCTCGTTTCCGTACTATCAGGCTAACAGATTCTCCGGCGCTGGCACACAACCGACCGGACCAGGCCGCGAGTCCGGAGCCACCTGCTGTCGATCGTCCGACCGTCCCGGCTCCAGCACTCGATGATTGATTGTCCCTCCATCGGTCGATCGCCGCAGCATCTCCATTGATGTTGACGATGCTGGTCGAAAGATTAAAGTTCACGCCGACGATCGACCCGGCTGGAGTGCACGAACCATCAGGAGGAAACCTCATGCCGGCATTCAGGATGACGACCCTCAATTCCCTTTCTGGACCTCGTCCCGGCTGGATTGCGGTCGCGGTGATCGCGGCCCTGCTTTCGGGACTGGGCTTCGCGCCGAGGCTCCAGGCCCAATCGGACGCCCCGACGTCGAAGACGACGCCGGCACCGAAGCCAGGGGATGCGGAGGGGGCGAAGCCTGGTCGGCGGCTCGAGCCGTTCAACCTCGCGCACGTGCCGATCGGGGCGACGAGCTTCATGGTCTACCGGCCGGCCCGAACGATGTGGGCAAGCGGCGCGCCCGTTCGTGGAGATGCCCAGGAGTCGCTCCTGGTGAGACTGAACGACACCGACCCAGGCTTCCAGCTCAAGGTCGAAGCGGCTTCCCTCGATCAGATCGTGCAGGGGTCGATACGGGCGCCGAGCGCTGACGTCGTGGTGCACCGCGGCCGCTCGGAGTTCTTCATCGCTCGCTCGGCCTCGCCGATCGACTGGAAGGATTGCGTGCTCCGCTCGATGACGGGCCGTTCCGGCGAAAAGCCGAAGTGGGTCGATGTGCCGTTTGAAGGCCGCGCCTATTCGCGGATCGACGGTTCCTCCGGAACGCCAGCAAAGGCTCCGGGCAAGGGGCCTGGCGACCGGCTCGCCGATCTGCTTCAGGCACCTCGGGTTGAGATCACACCCTCGCGCGGGCCCTTCTTTTACTTCCCGGACAATCGGACGCTCGTCGTCGCCGCGAGTGAGGACGTCATTCGCGGCATCATTCGCCAGCAGGCCGGTGCCGTGCCCGAACTGGCACGGACGGACGCCTGGAAGCGGGTCTCCCGCGACAGGGTCGCCTGCGCCTGGACGATGGAAAGGCACGACCTGTATCCCGATCCCGTCGCCGCGGGTTGGATCGAGTTCTTCGCGATGGTGGTCCCGATCCGTTCCAGTACCTTGCGCCAGTTCTTCATCGGGCTGGGGACGGATGACAAACTCCGGCTCGCGGTGGACGAGGCTTTCGACGATGCGTCGCAGGCGAGCAAAACCGCGGCCGCACGGACCCGGCACCTCGGCACGATGCGGGTTGCATCGATCCTCACGGGATTCCACCGGGATCCGGGCATGCGGGCCTGGTCCCGATGGTTCGTGGACCTCTCCCTCAACGGCCGGTTCCGGACCGACGGCCGCAGGCTGGCGTTCGAGTCATCGTGCCGGATGACCATGGCCGAGCTGGACGGATTCTTCGGCGGAACACCGGTGCATGCGGAGGAAGCGGCCCTGCCATTCCCTTGAAATGGCGTGGCCGCGCGATTCCGCGCCGGCCCAGCCCCTCCCTCTGTCCAGAATCCTGGGCTTCACCCCCGCGTGACGCGGTAGATCGTCCCCGCGAGGGCGCGGCCATCCTCGGCCGTGGCCGTCGCCTTCTCGGCCCGGCAGGTCAGGCCGCGCTGGCGGACGGCGGCGGGGAACGCCTCGTTGGCGACGCGGTAGGGGCTGCTGATCAATCCCAGTCCGCCGGGAGCGAGCATCGCCGCCAGGACGTCCGCGACGAGCGGCACCAGCCGGGCCTCGTAGGTCACGTCCGCACCGAGAATGATCGGGAACCGCTCGTCCGGCAATTTGCGCCAGTCGAGGAGCCGCATCGAATAGCGATCCCGCTGGAAACCATTCTCCGCCGCCGAGCGCTCGACGAAATCGAGCGGGGCCCGGTCGTAGTCGCTGAACTGCACCTTCAACCCGCACGCCAGGGCAACCAGGCCGGCCAGGCCCAGACCGCAGCCGATCTCCAGCGCTTCGAGCGAACCCTCCAATTGTTCCGCCGGCCAGGGCTCGCGGGCGACCGCCCCGGCCAGAAGATACGCCCCCGGCCAGAGATACGCCCAGTACGGCATGTAGTCGTCCCGGCGATTCCAGGCGAGCACGCCGGCATCCTCCAGCAGCCGGTCCGGGTCCTCCGGACGCACCAGGCGGACCGTCCGTTCGCCGAACCGGAAGGTCGCGACCCCGACCGGGCCCGAATAAATCGTCGTGTCGTCCGTCGCCGATTCGCCGCTCACCCGAACCTCCCGACCGCCCGTTCCGGGGCGCCCATTCCGCACGATCGCGACACTGGCCGCCGCCGGGTCGTTGACGACCCCCTCGCCGGCCGATTATAATTGTCTCAGCGTTGAGATTGAATCTCAATTGCAATCCCGCCTGAGTCATACCCGGATCGTGCGATGATGCGATCGTGCTTCCTCAGCCAGTGAGGGCCGTGATGCGACAGGTCCGCCAGAGAAGGATGCGGTGGAGTACGACCGTGCTGGGCGTCGTGGCGCTGGTCGCTGCGCGGGGCACAGGGGCGATCGGGCAATCGGCCGGCCAGGGCGGAGCGACGGTGTCCGGCGTGGTCCGGATGCCGGAGGTCTGTGCGCCTTCGGTCAGCCCGGCGGTGGTGTATCTCGAGGTTCCGAAGGACGACGCCGGCAAGACGGCGGGTAAGACCGCCCCGGCGGAATCGCCCTCGCGCAATGCGGAGACGGCCCTGGTGAACCAGAAGGGGCTCCAGTTCACGCCGAGGGTGCAGGCGATCGCGCTGGGGCAGTCGGTCCGGTTCACGAACGAGGATATCGAGACGCACAACGTCAACGTCATCACGCCGGGGTATTCGTTCAACCAGTCGATGTCGCCCGGGAAGACCCAGGAGTTTACCCCGGAGAAGCCGGGGGTGATGGTGCTGGCCTGCGACGTCCACCTGCACATGCGGGGCTACGTCGTGATCAGCCCGACGCCCTGGGTGCAGGTCTGCTCGAGCCAGGGGCGGTTCCGGCTCGACGGCGTGCCCGACGGCCGTTATGTCCTGCACGTCTGGCAGGAGATGGGCGATCCGCTACGGAAAGACATCGTCGTTTCGGGCGGCAAGTCGGTTGACCTGGACGACCTGGTGCTAACCGGGCCGAAGGTGTCGGCCACGATCGCGGGGTCCACGACCGCCGCTCCCGCGCGGCCCTGGGCCGAGGTGATCGACCGGATCGGCATGCTGCTGGCGGCGAGCCGGAAGGCGGCGGTGAGGACCGGCGGGAAGGCCGCGGCGCGGCGGCTGGCCGAGGACGCCTACTGGGTCGAGTTCGAGGGCTCGGACATGGAGGTGGCTGTTCGCCGCCACCTGGGCTTCGCCCGGGCGGGCGAGCTCGAGCGGCAGTTCCTCCGCTATCGCACCGAGGCCGGCGCGGTCTCCGATCGGCGCAAGCCGGGCTCGACACTGGACGACCGCAGCCATGACCTGCTGCTCGACCTGCTGGCCGCGGCGGTCGAGTTGAACCAGAAGGGCGTGACCGACGCCTCGCATCTCGACGCGAAGCACGCGGGCGGCAAATCCGCAGGCTCGGCCGAGCTGCCCACGCTGAGCGACGGACTCGAGTCGGGCGGGGCGAACTCCGACCCGGCCGAGCTGCTCCAGACCCTGCGACGAGGACTGCACCGGGTCGGCCAGCAGGCCGAATCCGCCGGTGCCGACGACGCCGCCTCGGAGCTGACGACCGTCTACATGACGGACTTCGAGCCGATCGAGCGCTATTTGCTCGGCCGCAGCCCCGAGTCGATCCGGCCGCTGGAAGTCAGGTTCAACCGGATTCGCGGCGAGGTCACAGGCGGGCTCAAGGGCGAGGCGCTGGCGGGGCGGCTGGATTCGCTGTACACCGAGGTCGAGACCCTGATCGCGAAGCAGGAATCCCGGCCGGCCGGGGCGTTCGGCACGGCTTTCGTCGAGTCGCTTGTGACGATCGTGCGCGAGGGCGTCGAGGTGATCCTGGTGCTGGCGATGCTGATCGCCCTGGTCGTCAAGGCGATCGGGGCGTCGCCCGCGGATTCGGACGAGCTGACAACCGCCGCGGCAACCAGGGCCAAAGGCCGCGCGATGCGGGCGATCTGGCTGGGCGTGGGCCTGGCGCTGGTCGCGAGCCTGGCGACGGCGGCGGCGCTCAACCTGCTGGTGGCGTCGGTGCAGGGACGGGCGCGCGAGGTCCTCGAGGGCCTGGTGATGCTCGTCGCGGCGGGCGTGCTGTTCTATGTCAGCTACTGGCTGGTATCGCAGGTGCAGGCGAAGCGCTGGGCGGATTTCCTCAAGCAGCGTGCCCGGCGCGGGCTGGAATGGGGCGGCGGCGGAACGCTCGCGCTGACGGCGTTCCTGGCCGTCTATCGCGAGGGGGCCGAGACGGCGCTGATGTACCAGGCGCTCCTCGGCAGCCAGGGGGCGACGCGGGCCGGCCTGCTGGGACTGCTCGCCGGGCTGATCCTGGGCCTGATGGTGCTGACGGCCGTGGCCGCGCTGGTGCGGGCGACGAGCGTGCGACTGCCGCTGCGGGCGTTCTTCCAGGTATCGGGGCTGATGCTGTTCGCCCTGGCGGTGATCTTCGCCGGTAATGCCGTGTTCGCCCTCCAGAATGCCGGTTATGTGGTGACCACCCCCCTGCCCTGGCTGGGCGGCGGCCTCCCGCTGTTCGGCCTCTATCCCAGCCTCCAGGTCGTCTCGGTGCAGGGACTGCTCGTCGCGGGCGCCGTGCTGTCGTGGCTCGTGATCCCGCAGGCTGCGGCCGGCGATCGCTCGCCGGCGTCCCGCCGCGGCGACGCCGCGCCGCCAACCGTGCCGCCGCTGCCGGCCTGAGAGTCTGCTCCAGAAGGCTCCGAGTCCGTTTTGTAGGGTGGGCATTGCCCACCAGTTCGAGGCCTCGACCGGTGGGCAATGCCCACCCTACGTCACCCAGCCGACCCGTCGAAACAGACTCTGAGCGGAACGGGCGGAACGGAGCGGCCTCCGACGACACGACACGCCCTGCCATCGAATCGATCGTTCAAGGAGCTTCGCTCATGCCCCCTCGCTGGATTGGCCCGGTCATGGTCGCCCTGATCCTGGGCGGCGTCGTGCTGATCCTGGTGGTCAACCTGAACCTCAAGGGGCCTGGACCACGCCGGCCGAACGAGACCAACTCGCAGGCGACGGCGAAGGACCAGGGCGAGGGCGATCGGGTGTCGCCGCCGCCCTCCGCCAGTATCAGCGCCCAGCGCCCCGCGGGCTTTCGCGAGTATCCGATCGGCGACGAGGTCGAGCGGAACGGGATGCGGATCGCCGCGGTCTGGCTGCCGCAGGTGCAGATGGCCGGGATGCCGGCAGCGGCGGCCGGCGCCGAGATGATCCACCTGGAGGCGGACGTCAAGGCCACCGAGGGGAACGCCAACGGCTGCCCGAAGGACGAGTTCGTCCCGTATCTCAGTGTCCGCTACCGGATCGCACCGGAGGGCAAGACGGTATCTTCGAACGGCAGCGAGCCGATGCGCGACATGATGCCGATGGTCGCGCGCGACGGCTGGCACTACGGCGCGAGCATCCCGGCGCCGGCCCCGGGGCGTTACAGGCTGACCTATCGGTTCGAGCCGCCCACGCAGGCCGGCCGCCACAGCGACCCAGCCACCGGAGTCGCGCCCTGGTGGGAGCCGTTCGAGGTGTCGTTCGACTGGGAGTATCAGAAGCCCTGACTCTTCAGCACTCCGGTCGGTCGAGCATTACTGCCGGATTGGGCCCGAATGTCGGGCAAGAATGCCCGACCTACTTCAATGCCCTTCGTTCATTCCCGATCTCAACTCGCCGACGATCAGCTCGCCCATGCGGACGGAGAAGCTGTCCTCGCCCGAGAAGACGAGGTGCACGGTGCGGCCGTCTGGGCTCATCCATTTCGTCGGCAGGCTGCACGTCTCGCCGGGGGCGACGTCCCAGTCGTCGGTGAAGAACACGGTCGTCCAGGGGCCCCAGGGCTCGGGGGCGTCGTAGATCGCGAATCCCCCACGGAACCGCGCATCGCCGCCGGGGAGCGTCTGGCACCAGAGATATCGGCGCAGACCGGCGTCGTAGCTGATCGTCGAGCGATAGCAGCCGCCCGGATACTCGAACACCCCGCGGCGCGCGGTGATGTCGCGCGTCCAGAGCGGCCCGCCGCGATCGTCTCGTCCGGCGAAGAACTCGTACGCCGCACGGTCGGCGATCCGGGTCTTCGGCACCCGCGCCAGGACCATCCGGTCGGCGGGGCGATAGGCGGAGACCCCGTCCGGCGAGACGATATAAACAAACTCATCGCGGGCGCCGGCGTAGTTCCGACCGAAGTTGAGGAACGTCGGGCAGCCGAAACTCGTGGTGAAGCGCCAGTCGCACCAGCTCCAGGTCTGGGCGTGGTCCGACGAGACGGCCAGGCGGGAATTGCCAGCATTGCGGGCCCACAGGTAGAGAACGCCGTCGACCATCAGGAGGCCGCTGGCCTTCTCGCCGGAGGGGCCGTCGCCCGTCCGTTCGCCCGAGGGCGAGCGGATGTTGAATCCGGCGAAATCCCTGGGCGAGCCGACGACGCGCGCGAAGCCCAGGCTGAGCTTGCCCGGGACGAACGGCTCGAAGCCTCGGCCGTCGCCGAACGCGGTATACAGCGCATCGTCGTCACCCCAGGTGAGCGGCCAGGTGTCGCTGCCGCGAGCCTTGCGGACGATCGACTCGGCCGGGGCCCAGCGGGTTTCCCTGATGGTGGAGCTCGGCGGATAAGGAGGCTTGCGTATCGTTGATTGGATCGCACGGAGCACCGGCGCGACGAGGTGGCGATCGAGCGCCTCGTCGAATGGCAGGGCCGGGTCGAGCGAGTCGCCGTTGCGGACGACGATCAGGTCGAGACTGGGGACGACGAGCAGCATCTGGTGGCCGGCGCCGGCGCCGCCGAAGGCGTCCTCGGGCGCCGATCTCCACAGGCGGCTGCCGTCGTTGCCGCGGTTGACCCACCAGCCGAGCCCCGAGTGCCCCGGCAGGCCGCTCGGACGGAGCGCCTCGGCCACCACGGCCGGGTCGATCAGCTCACGACCCTCCCAGGTCCCGTGGTGGAGCAATAGCCGGCCGACGCGCGCAACAGCGTCGGGGCTGTACGCTCCCCCGCCCCACGTAGCCACGAGCGGCAGGCCATCCACAACGGTGATGCCGCCGTAGCCGGTCGACCACTGGCCGTCGGGGGCGCCGAGATTCCGCATGACCCGATGGGCAAGCAGCGACCGGAGGTCCGGATCGTCCGTACCGCGCAGGCTGGCGGCCAGGCAATAACCGAGCATCGCCATGCCGGGGTTGCTGTAGCGCTCGCGCGTGCCGGGCGGGTCGAGCACCGGGGCGCGGTCGCGCGCGATCGTGAAGGCGTCGTCGGGCGGCGGCAATCGCTTCCAGAAATCGCCCTTCCAGCCGGTGAGCCTCGCGTGCGGCAGTCGGTCGGACTCGGCGTCCTCGATGCCGGAGGTGTGCGTGGCCAGGTGACGCACCGCGATCGCCCGACGCTTCGGGTCGTCGCGCCACTGCGGCACGAACCGCCAGGCCGGATCGTCGGGCCGGATCCGGCCGTCGTCCATCGCCACCATCAAGGCCAGCCCGCCCACCAGGGCCTTGGCCATCGAGGCCGTGTAATGGGGTTTCGTCCGGCTGTAGCCGTCGGCATAACGCTCGAAGACGATGCGGTCGCGGCGGATGACCAGCAATGCGGTCGTCCTCCGCTCCTTCAGCGCCGACCAGGCCGCCTCGAGCGCGCCGGGTTTCATCCCCTGCCGCTCGGGCGAGGCCAGGCGCCATTCCCAGGAGGGCCGCGCCGGGGGGTTGGCGGCCTGGGTCGGGTCCGTCGCGTCGGGCCAGGTCCGCGCCGCCAGGAGCGCGAGCAGGACGAGGCTGGGGCTCATGGGGGTCCTCCGTGCGCGAGTGGGGCTCGGGCGAGCCTGGTCTCGAGTCGGGCCGCGGGCGGGCGGCGGTCCCGAATGGGGTGGAAGAGCGGAACGCGACGATGGTGGCTGGAGACCGCCACTCGGCGTGGATTATACTGCGAGCGCGGCGGACGAGGCGACCGGGTCGGGGCCGCGGGTCGGGATCGGCGCGACTCGGACCGCCGGCCGCGGTGACGGAGAGGGGGTGTGCACGGTGGACAGGGAACACAAGCGGTTAACCGGGTTCCTGGTCAGTTTGGGCATCCAGGACGTGCCACACACCGAGAAGTCCTACCTGGGCCACCTGATCGCGGTGTATCGCGACCTCGAGGCCCAGGGCTACTCGATCGACGTGTGCCGGGCAGGGATGTTCCACTCGATCTACGGGACCGAGAAATTCCAGGGGTTCACCCTGCCGCTACAGCGGCGAGACGAGGTCCGCAAGCTGATCGGCGACCGGGCGGAACGGCTGGCGTACCTGAACTGCGCGATGGACCGCTCGTCGTTCGACCGCGCCGTCGAGCGCGGCGAGGAGCCGTATCGCATCGCCGACCGATTGTCCGGCGACGAGGTCACGCTGTCCCGTGAGGATTTCGACGACCTGGTGCGCGTGCACCTTTTCGACTGGCTCGAGCAGGTGCCGCGGTCGAAGGAGTGGGACTACCGCCGCGATTCCTACCGGCGGATGGCCGAACGGCTGGGACCGCGGGCCTTCGAAGCCTTCGCGCGGACCTACGGCGCCGAGGAGACGGTCGAGTACGGCGCCACCACCTGAACGGAGAAAAGACCCTTCGGCGCGCCGGCATCGCGGCGCGCCTACTCGCCCCGGATCAGGCCGTACAGTCCCTTGCAGGTCTGGGCAAACCCGCCGATGATGAAGCCGTGGAAGATGTAGAACTTCCCCTGGCCCTTGCCGTCCGTGGCCGGATTGGCGTAGGAGAACACGGTCAGGCCAATGCCGAGGATCAGGACGACGACCCCGATTCCCAGGTCACGCAGTCCGGTCCCGCCGCCGCCGGCCCCGCTCGTCGCCTTCTTCTTTCTCTTCTTCGAGCCGGATTTCTTGAGTTTGGCGTCGAAGACCTCACCGCAGTAGCGGCACCTGGCCGCCGATTCGAAGATCATCTCTCCGCACATCGGGCACGGCTTCTTCGGCTCCGGGGGCGCGGTCGAGACCGGGTCTGGCTGAGCGAGCTGGTAGGGATCGTCGCCCAGGTCGTCGAAGGGGTCGAAGGCCGCCTTCGGAGCCACGGAGGGGGCCGAGGGCGGCTGGGACCGTGCCCGCGCCGCGGCGGCCGCCGCGGCGCGAGAGCCGGCCGCCACCTGTGCCGGCTTGTCGGGAATGATCGCCACCACCTCGGCCTCGGCGACGTCGTCGTCGGACAACCGCCCCGCCGGACGCCGGGGCGCCGCTGACCTCGCGGGGCACGTGACCCGGGTGGCGCAGACCGGGCATTTCCGCGTCCGTCCGGCGGCATCCGGCAGCGCCTTCAGCGTCTTGCCGCAACCGGAACAGGAAAACGTGATCTTCATGGCCGGGCTCCGTCTTTCCCATCCGAAACAGTTGGTCGGTCGCGTTCTGGGGGAGTGCGTCGCGGCGCTCCCACGTATTAACGTGGCAACCCGCCGGTTTGCGAGAAGAAGCTCCAAAGAATCATCGCGAGCACCCAACTCACCAGCGAGATCAGCACCATCTTCCAGCCCTTGGGCTTGCCCTGAACCATCCATGCAATACCCACAATGCAGCCGATCCAACCGCAGAACAGGGCGATGAGGATGTCCCCGGCGCTGAGGTCCTCATCGACCCGCCGCCCCACGGACTGGGCCTTGCGGATCGACTCGTCGAACACCTCGCCGCAGAAGCGGCACTTCGCGGCGCCCACCACAATCATCTCGCCGCACATCGGGCAGGGTTGGCGGGCCTCCTCGAGCGCAGGGGGAGCGGGCGAGGCTCCTGCGCCGGCCAGGCCGCCGACGAGTAACGGGGCTGAGCCCGGCGGAGACAATTGGTCGACGGCGAGGGTCGGCTCGCCGGCGACCGGGTCGACCAGCTCGGCGTCGAGGATCGGCTCGGGACAGGTCACCGCGGTGCCGCATCCGGGGCACCGCGACGACTTCCCCACGGCGTCGTGGGGAGCCTTGAGCTTCTTGCCGCACTTCGGACACGCAAACGAGATCGGCATTCGACCCGCTTTCCCCCGAGGATCCCGATACAATCGATTCTGGTCCGCGACCGGCCGGATGGACCCGGCCCGGACTCAGGGCTCCCGGGCGCCCAGCAGGCCGACCTCGTACCCGTTCTCCTCGAGCATCCCCGTCGCCCGCTGATTGACCAGCAGCAGGCCGAGCAGCCCCAGGCAAGGGATGAGCGCGAGTATCGCCAGGATGATGACCACCAGGATGTTGTAGAACTTTGATCCGAGAAGGCAGACATAGACGCAGCCGCCGACCAGCGAGGCCAGCATCACTGCCGAGATCAGCAGGCGAACCAGGATCATTGCCGGATCTCGACTTGGCTCCATGCGTGAATTGACCACAGTCGAAATGATGATGCAGACGATCTGGAGAAAAGCGCAGATCAGCATGTTGCGCTGCTGGGACGCGATGGACCGCAGCCTGGCCTTCTTGCCCCCCTTGACGCCCTTCTTGACAACCTCGTCGAAGACCTCGCCGCAGAAGCGGCACTTGGCGGCGCCGACGACGATCATCTCGCCGCACATCGGGCAGGGCCGGCGGGCCTCCGTCCCGGCGGCCGGGGCCTCGATCGGCTGAGCCGCCATCCCGTAAGGCGCGGCCTCGTCGAGGTCGTCGAAGGCGCCCGCCACGTGGGACGGCGCGACGATCTCGGCCTCGTACACTGGCTCGGGACAGGTCACACGCCCCCCGCAGCCGGGGCATTTTGAGGACTTGCCCACGGCGCTGTCCGGAGCCTTGAGGTTCTTACCGCAGCTCGGGCACGCGAACGAGATCGCCATCGACTTACCCCCTTCCGCTTCAGGACGGCCCGCGAGCGGCCCGGCGGCTGCCGCTCGGTCCAGGCACGATCACAATTCCTCGAATGGTTCCGGGACTTCCGCTCCAGACCGGTCGAATTCCGCGGCCCGCTGATAGACCAGCAGATCCACCAGCAGGCCCACGCAGGGCACGAGCACGAGGACGGCCCCGAGGAGGGCGGCCACGGCGCCGGACATCCGCCTCAATAGCCGGAAGACGAAGGCCATCGCCGTGACGGTCGCCGCCAGGTAGGTCGCCGCAAAGGCGAGGAACGCCAGCGGGAACAGCCCCGAGGTCGATTCGCCCGCCAGGGCCGCCACGCCCCACATCGCGAAGAAGCACCCGATCGAGACCAACAGGCAGGCCATGAGCTGCTTTCGCTCGACACCGACCATTTCGTCGCCGGGCCCGGCCCTGGAGCGGTCGGCCTTCCCAACCGTCGGGCCGAAGAACTCGCCACAGAACCGGCACTTCACCGCCTCGGCCACGATCGACTCGCCGCACATCGGGCAGGGCCTGCGCCGGGGTTCGACGGGGCTCTCGGGCGGATTCGGGAGCCGGTTCACCTGACGAAGCGGATCCGGTCCGGCGGTCGCGACGGGATCCGGATCGGCCTCGACAAGCTCGGCCCAGAGGACCGGCTCCATGTCCGTCGTCTCGCGACCGCACTCCGGGCAGGCCGGCGGCCCGTTGCCCGCCTCCGCACCCACAGGACCGGCGAGCGGCCGGCCGCACCGGGCGCACGATTCGAGCATCGCCATGGCCGTTCGCTCCAGCCCACGCCAACCGGCGCCGGAGGCCGCCCCCGGGCCCCTCATCCTCGCCGGTCGACTCCCGTCATCGGCTCTCCTTGAGGTCGAATACCAGCACGGTCTTGCCCAGCACGATCTGATCGCCGGCGCGGAGCACCTGCCGGTGGACGGGGATGCCGTTGACATACGTCCCGTCGGCCGAGTTCAGGTCCTCGATCTCGTAGCGGCCGCCGCGGTCGTGGATCAGGGCGTGGCGGGGCTCGATCGCCTCGTCCTTGAACAGGTAGATATCGGCCTTGGGCGAGCTGCCCAGCACGGTCGGGTTGCGGAAGACGACGAACTGCTTGCCCGCCAGCGGTCCGGCCTTCATCAATAGCCAGGCCGACTTGGTCCATTGCTCGACGATCCCGATCATCACGCCGACGGATAGGCCGATGATCGTGAAGCCGACCCCGCGGCTGAGCCAGGCCTCGCCGTCGCTCGGGGGGAAGGCCAGCGCGATGGGGTCGAAGGCCATCCCACCGAGGAGCCCGCCTATGACGGCGCCGAGCAATCCGTTGACGACGACCTTGGGCTCGCGTAGCGCGATGCCCTGGCCGAGGCCGGCGGGGATGGCGCACACCGCCCATGCCGCCGACCGGCCCATGATGAAGATCGCCGTGCCGAAGCCTCGCGGCAGCCCGTGGCCACCAACGCCGCCCCCCAACTGGAGCGCCACCGCCGTCATGATGTTGAAGATGATGTGGGCCGGGATGAAAACGATCGCTCCACCGAGAAATCCGATCGCCAGGCTCACCGAGGCACAGATGAGTGCGCGCTCGAGGTTCCGGCACATGATTCCCTCGGCCGCGCCGATAAAGAGGCCCGCGCAGGCCGTCACGACGGCGAAGAACAGAAGCCCGACCCATTGTCCCCGCTCGAGCGAATCGTTGTAGAATGGCTCGACGATCATCCAGCCGACCATCGCCCCCAGGCCGCCCGCGAGACTGAGATAGAAGTAGCTGGAATAGAGGAATTGCAGGATCCACGGCTGCGGCTCGACCTCGGGCATGGCCCGGCTCGCCATCGCCTGCTCGTCGAGGAACGCGTCGACCGAGGGGGCGAACAGGTCGTCGGCGGACAGGCGGAGCGGTTCGTGCGGGCTGGGCGGAGGCATGGGCCGGGATCTCCTGACGGTACGTTCGGCTGCTGGGGCTCGATCGGGGTTCGCGACAGGATGCGGGGGAACCTGCGGACGAGGTCGGCCGGGGCGTCGGGCGTCGAGATCGGGCCGGCCTCTTCTGGATCAGGCGCCGCCGACCGACCCTCCGGGCCGTGATTCAGGGATTCTTCGGCTCCCCGCCGGACGACGGCGGCGGAGACGATGATGATGATGACGATGTCGACGACGGTGGCGATCCGGCGGCGGACGTTCCCGACTCGCCCTTGCCGTCCGGCGGGCGCGTCGCCTCGGGGCGGACCGACCGGTCGCGCGCCAGGCCGTCGAGCAGGTACGTCAGCTCGCGCTCGACGGCCGGCGTGTTGGCGTATCGCTCCTTGACGATCGCCGCTCGCTGCGACACGGCGGTCAGCCGGGTGCGAACATCCTCGAACGCCCGGTCCGCCTGCTTCGTCGCCCCGCGGGCCTCGGGCAGCAGCCGGCCGGCGGCGTACAGGTCGTCCTGGAGCCGGTCGATCTCGCCGCCGAGGCCCAGCCGCAGGAGCAGGAGCGCGCCATTGCTCCGCACCTCGGCCTCGATCATCCCCTGCCGCTCCCAGGCGGCAACACTCATCGACAGCAGATAACCCACCAGAAAGGTGGCGAGATACATCATGAGCCGTCCCGGAGGCGGAAGCAAGCCGTCACGCTCGCCCGACGCGCCAGCGGCCGCACCCGGCGGCTGACCGGTCGCCGCATTTCCCCCGGCGACCGTAGCGCTCTCGGCGGCAGCAGCCGTCAGCACGCGGTCCCCGACCCAGAAATGGTCCGCCAGCGTCGGCTTGCCGCCGCGCCAGATGAACACCCCCTCGAGCTTGCGCAGGGGGTCGATTACGTGTGCGACCTGGCCCGGTCCCGAGAAGAAATGTTCCTGGATGAACCGGTCGCGGTCCGAGAGGAAAATGCCGAAATCGGGGTGGGTGTGATACCAGCCGACGATCTTCTTGTCGGCGAAGCGGGTGTCCATCTCGGCGTTGATCTTCGCCCAGGTCTGGTGGGTGAACGTCACCTCGGCGAACTTCGTCGTGGCGCCCTCGCCCCGGATGGAGTCGACGATCGTCGCGAACGGCCCGACCTCGTCGCGGTGCCAGGTGCCGATCAGCACGCCGCAGACCTCGACCGAGGTGTCCTCGCCGGCGTGAGCCCAGAGCGCCCGGTGGACCTCGGGGGCGAAGTGGACGCGATAGGCCTCGTTGCGGCCGCCGGGAAACACGGCGTCGGGCAGGGATTCGGTCTGGAGCAGTCGAACGTCGATGTCGCTCATTTTTCGGATCCCAACGGGCCCAGGACCGCATCACGGTCGCCGCCCAGCTCGTACGCCCGTCGTTCCCAGCCGGCCCGGCCGACGAGGATGTCCCACGGCGGGATGCCGATGGCCGCGAGGGTCATGTCGAGCAGCTCGGCGCGCCGGCCGTCGATCGTGTGGAACATCGACGGCGTGCGGTGCCGCCCGCAGCGCGGGCATCGCCCCTGCTCCTCGGTGACGCGGCCCAGCGAGGCGAATACCGGCTCCTCCTCACCGCACGACTCGCAACGGAGCGAGCCCAGCAGGTCGCGCCCGGCCTCGAGGATCGCCTCGGGACCGAGGTCCGCCCGCGCCCGGTCGAGCAGGTCGCCGACACGAGTCGAGGCGGCTCCCGAATCGAGCACGGTCACCGGCTCGTCCGCGTCGTGGGAGGGGCAGTCGTCCCTGCGGGTGTAGGTGACCAGGTAACTCTGATGGTGCGTGCCATCGAAGACGAACCCCTGGCCGGCGATCACGTCGAGTCCATGGAGGTACTTGACGGCCTCCTGCACCTGGATTCCGGCGACGATCGAGGCGGTGGTCGGGGTGGTCGGCACCTTGCCTTGCTCCATCTCGCCTCGCGACAGCAGGGCGCAGCTCCGGCGGGCCTCCAGCATCTTCCAGTCGTTCTCGCCCATGGTGCACTCGTAGCACGGGCCGGTGGCCGGGTCGAACACGCGGGCGACGCCGTCGAGCCGCTCGATGGCGCCGTCGATCCAGACCTTTCCGGCGCGGGCCGCCGCCTGGTTGATCGCGACGCGGGCCTCGCGGTTGTCCAGTCCGCCGAGGATGATATCGGCCCAGCGGTAGACACCCAGCCCGAGGTCATACACGACATTCCCGGTGAAGGGGCGCACGCGCAGGCCCGGGTAGATCTCGACCGCGCGCTCGGCAGCGACCTCGGCCTTGGAACGGCCGCGGTCGCGCTCGCGGAACAGGATGGATCGCGACAGGTTCGAGTTCTCGACGGTATCGCGGTCCGCGACGAACACATTCCCGACGCCCAGAAGCGCCAGGTCCTTGAGGATCTCGTTGCCGAGCGCGCCGGCGCCGATGACCAGCACGCGCGCGGCGGCGAGCCGCGGCTGGTCCCACCAGCCGATCAGGCGAAACCGGGCGAAGCGGTCGTCCTCGTCGGCGGCCGCCGAGGTCGCCTCCGGGCCGATGCGGATCAGCTCGCTCAAGGTCGCGGTCCCCTGCCTGGTCTGTGTCCTGGGCGCCCGACGGAGCCGGGGCGTCGGGCAGGAATGTCCAACCTACCGAGAATCTCCGCCGCCCGCGGTGATCTCCGGCTGGAGCCGTAGCACGTCGCCGCTGTGGACGTCGGCCGAGGCGAGCGTCTGGTCGTCGAGCAACTGCCGGCCGCTGGCCTTGTGGTGGAACTTGTAGCTCATCAACTGCCCGTCCGGACTGTACCGCGGCAGGTTCATCCGCTCGACCAGGACGGCGATGACCCGGTTGACCGGCGCGTCGGCAGGCAGCTCGACGAGCTGCTTCTTGTTGCCCGTCGCGTCCCACACCTCGATCGTCAGCGTGTTCATGGATTTCGCCGGATTCCTGAAGGGGGATCGGCCCGATCCCGGGACGGGGCCCGGCCGCCTCGCGGGGCGACGACCGGCCCCTGCGCCGTGACATCTGTGATAGGATGCGCCGAGCGGCCAGATCGTACAAGAGGAGACTGCGACGGGGCAGACTGCCTTTTATCCGTCACCAGAATCAGGCTCTTGCCGTTGCCGTTCGTTCTCGGGTCTTCGGCTTCCGGTTTTCGTCAGACCGTCCCCGATTTCCGGGTTTGCGGCGAACTCCGCAGCGCGATTCCGGGGACGAGCGCGAGCCAGACGACTTGTCGGCCGGCGTCGAATCGCCATAAGATCGGAAGATCGGGACGCCGAGGCCGCCGGCGGATGCCCGCGCGAGGGCGGCTCGCCTCCCGGTCGAACTCATCACGCTCAATCATCGATCCGGAGATTCCCCAACATGTTACGGTGGGTGATCCTCGCCGTCACCGTGGTCGGACTGACCGCGGCCACGACCCTTATCGTCCAGTACATGCCGGAGCCCTCGGAGTCGAACGTCCCTGCCGCCATCCCGACCGGGCCCCAGCCCCGGGTCGTCATCGACGAGGACGTCATGTACGACTTCGGCACGATGGCCCAGCACGACGAGGGCGCGCACACCTGGGTGATCAAGAACATCGGCGAGGCCGACCTCGACGTCTGGATCGTCGGCAAGCCGACGTGCTCGTGCACCATCGCCAAGCTCGAGGGGGGCAAGAAGGCCACCATCAAGCCCGGCGTCTCGACCACCATCGACCTCTCGTGGAACACCAAGGAGTTCCACAACGAGTACTCGCAGGGGGCGACGTTCGGCACGAATGACCCCCGCATGCCCACCTTCAAGCTGGCGGTCAAGGGGCTGGTCTATCCGGCGGTGACCATCATGCCGAACCAGATGATCCAGTTCCCCCGGATCTCGAACGAGGAGCCGCACCACGCCAAGTTCGCCGTGTTCTCGCAGCAACGGCCCGAGACGAAGCTGCTGGCGGTGACGTCATCGAAGCCCGACCTCATCGTGGCGACGTTCCGCGAGCTGAAGGACGACGAGAAGAAGCAGCTCAAGACCCCGCGGGGCTACATGGTCGACGTGGAGGTCAAGCCAGGCATGCCGCTGGGCAACTTCCACGAGGAGCTGGTGGTGCGGACCGACCATCCCAAGGAGCCAATCACGAAGATGTCCGTGGGCGGCCTGACCTACGGTCCGATCACCACGACACCCGAGCGGGTGCGGATGGCCAACGTCAACGGCCAGAAGGGCGCGACGCTCGACCTGCTGATCACGGTCCGCGGCGGACGGGAGACCAAGTTCGAGGTCGCACAGAAGCCCGAAAAGGTCGACGTGTCGATCCGCCGGGATGAGAAGACCGACCCCAAGGGCCGGTATCACCTGAACGTCTCCATCCCCGCCGGTTCGGAGCCCGGCGAGATCGAGGGGACCATCGTCCTGAAGACCGACCACCAGCATGCCCGCGAGCTGAAGATCCCGGTGACGATTCTGATCTCGCGCTTCGGGGCCGGCGGCTGATCGCCTCCTCGGCCGCTTGCTTCTCCGTCGACCGGGCACGATTGGGGCCGGCATCCCCCTCGGCATCGGAGCCGGTCCCAACATCGCCCGGGACCGCTCATCCGGAGGTCTCGAGCCATGATTCGCTGGATCAGCCTGGCGTGCGGCCTGCTCGTGGCGGCCGGCGGCGCGGCGTTCGTCTACCAGTCACTCCCCGATCCGGTCCCCGACCCGGACCTGGTGCTGCACGGGCGCGAGGGTCCCGCGCCGAAGGTCGAGGTCGTCGGAGAGCTGCAACACAACTTCGGCACGCTGCCCCTGGAGGGGAGCGGCTCGCACACCTGGCAGTTCAGGAACGTCGGTCAGGGCAATCTGGAGGTCTGGCTCGAGGAGTCGACCTGCTCGTGCACGGTCGCCAAGCTCAAGGGGGACGCCGAGGGGCCGAAGAAGAAGATCAGCGTGCCCCCTGGCGAGTCCACGCCGATCGAGGTCTCGTGGGTGGCACACAGGTGGGGCCGGTTCGGGCACACGGCGACCATGGGCACGAACGACCCCGAGCGGCCGGCGGTGATGCTCACCATCTACGGCCTGATCCTGGCCCCGGTCGATGTCCAGCCGTCCGAGTCGATCTCGTTCTCCGACATCTCGAACGAGGAACCGCAGCGCGTCGTGCTCTCGGTGACGTCGCCCGACCGGGTCGGCATGAGACTGACGCAGCTCATCACGTCGCGGCCGGACACGATCAAGGCCGAGTCGCGTGCGATGTCGGCCGACGAGCTGGCGAAGCGCAAGGTCAAATCGGGCTACGAGATCGCGGTGACGATCCGGCCGGGCCTGCCCCTGGGCCGGTTCTCGGAGAATCTGACGATCGGCACCGACCACCCCGAGCGTCCCAGCGTCCACATCCCGATCACCGGGAACGCGGTGGGGCCGATCACCGCATTCCCTTCGCGGTTGCAGATGACGGGTGTCGTCAGCGCGAAGGGCGGCTCGCAGGAAATCGCCCTCGTCGTGCGCGGCGTGCCGGGGGCGAAGTTCGAGGTGGTTTCGAAGCCGAAAGCTTTGAACGTCGCGATCGAGCCCGAATCCCGGCCCGGCGCGCGGGGCCAGTATCGGCTCACCGCCAGGGTGCCGCCCGGCACATCCCCGGGCGCGATCTACGACCCCATCGTCCTGAAGACTGACCACCCGCGGGCGCCCGAGGTGAAGATCCCGGTCTCGATCTTCGTGACACCTCGCTCGGGGGATGACTGAACGAACGAGCCGCGGGATTGGCCTGTTCGCGGCGCCGCCTGGCGGCTATAACTCGGCGTCCCGGCGTCCGGACATCGAGCCCGGGCCGCGCGCCGTCCAATCGCCCGAATGTATTGCAGCTCCAGGGTTTGAGGAGCGGGCCGAAACGGTAAGGAGTCCACGATGCGGCGAATCGACTTCCGCCCCTGGGCCGGGCTGGTCCTGTCCCTGGCGGTGCTGGGCTACGTGGGATGCACGTCGAGCTCCTCCAGCGGCCCGGAGGCAGGCGCGCCGACCGCCGGCAAGGCGGCCGACGCCGCCGGATCCCCGGCGGCGGCCGACACCTCGGGCGGTTCCGACTCGAAGCTCCTGGCCAACCTGGGCAATCCGTCGGCCGTCCTGGTCGTCTCGGGCGAGATGAACGGCTACCTCGAGCCCTGCGGCTGCACCCAGGGGCAGGTCGGCGGCCTGATCCGCCGCTATGACTTCTTCGAGCGGCTGCACAAGCAGGGCGTGAAGACGGCCCAGATCGACCTGGGCAGCCTGACCCGGGACCCGGCCGCGGCGCGCGGCGGATTCGAACAGGCCAAGATGAAGTTCGATCACGCGATCAAGGCGCTGAAGCTCCTCGACTATAGCGCCGTGGCCCTGAGCCCCGAGGACATGAAGGTCGGCGTGGGCGAGGCGCTGGCGCTCTTCGTCAACAGCCTGGGCGAGAAGGCCAGGATCGTCGCCGCCAACGTCGATGCACCGGCCGGGTTCGAGGCGATGTTCGCGAAGAGCGTGGTCGTGCCCGTCGGGTCGGTCAAGGTCGGCGTCACGGCGGTGGTCGACCCCGAGGCGATCGAGGCCCTCAACGACCCCGACAAGAACCTCCTGACCGCCGGACTGAAGCGGCCGAACGACGCCATCCCGGCCGTCCTGGCCGACCTCGAGTCGAAGAGCGACTACCAGGTGCTGATGGTCCAGGGGCCGCCCGCGATGGCCCGCAGCCTGGCCGGGGCCTATCCCGGCTTCGACATCGTGGTGGCGCGGTCCGATTACGACGACGTGCTCAAGCAGGAGGCCGAGCTGCTCAACGACGGCAAGACGCAGCTCATCCAGGTCGGCCGCAAGGGGAAATTCCTGGGCGTCTTCGGCCTCTCTCCGAAGGACGCGAAACGCCCGCCGTACGTGGCCGTCAACCTGGGCACGCGCTACGACGGGCCAGGCACCCCCATGAAACAACTGATCCAGGACGACTACCGCGACGCGCTGCGCCAGGCGGGCGTCGTGGAGAACATCCCCAGGCGAAACTACATCGCGGCCAACGGCTCGACCGGCGCGACGTTCGTCGGCGCCGAGAATTGCAAGTCGTGCCATCGCGAGACGTACAAGAAGTGGCTGACGACCCCGCACGCGCACGCCTTCGAGTCGCTGCTCAAGGACAAGAAGCCGAACGTGGCCTTCGACGCCGAGTGCGTCACATGCCACACGACCGGCTTCGAATACGAGACCGGATGGGTCTCGGAGAAGAAGACGCCCTACCTGGCGGCCAACCAGTGCGAGAACTGCCACGGGCCGGGCTCGAAGCATGTCGCCGACCCGGACAACCGCGAGTTCCGAGCGGCCATGAACCTGACCCCCGAGAAGGCCGAGAAGAACCGCGTCTGCCTGGGCTGCCACGACATCGACAACTCGCCGCATTTCGACATGACGAGCTATTATCCCAAGATCGCCCACAAGGGGCTCGACGACTACCAGGATCCGAAGGTGCACAAGGGGATCACGCCGAAGCTGACCGCCGGCCCGACCGACGGCAAGGCCCCGGCCGGCAAGTGATCCGATCGGTCCAATCGCCTCGCGTCCCGACGAGCCGGAGAGGAACTCCACAATGAACACCGTCACCACCGCCCCGCCCGATTCGACGACCACGAATCCGCCGGCCGGGGCGGTGTCAGACCGCCCGGCGGGCCTCGTCGCCCGATACCGGCAGGACCACAGCCACCCGGTGAACCACTTCCTCCACGTCGGCGTCGGCTGGCCGATCATGGCGATGGCGGTGATCCTCGTCCCGTTCCGGCCGCTCTGGTCGCTGGGCCTGTTCTTCCTGTCTTATGGGATCATGTTCTTCGGACACTTCGCATTCGAGAAGAACGCCCCGACGATCTTCAAGCACCCGAGCACCCCCTTCGTCATCGCCTGGTCGGTGATCCGCGGGCTGTTCGGCGGTCTCGTCCGGCTGGCGACTCCCGGGCGGGGAAGATAGAGTCGACCGCCGGGAGCCGGGCCGGTGCCGGCAAAGCGCGCCAGTCGGACCGCTCGACTCCGCCGGGCGGGCTGTGACTATCCGTACAGTTTCTCGATTGACAGCCGTCCGAGCGGACGGATAGGATGCGATGAGGTCTCGGAGTCTGTCCGGCAAGGGCGATCGGATGAGTTAGTGTGGGGCATACCCACCCCGCCGCACGATCGCGGAGTTTTGCGGGATAGGCCCTCAGCAGGGGAATCACGATGGCGGATCCGATCGGGTACGACACGTTCGCGAAGCTGGAGCTGCGGGTGGCGAAGGTGCTGGAGGCGCGGCCGCATCCGAATGCCGACAAGCTCCTCCTGCTGCAAGTCGACGTGGGCGACCAGCAGAAGCAGATCGTCGCGGGGATCCGCCAGCATTACGCGCCCGAGCAGCTCGTCGGGAAGTCGATCATCATCGTGAACAACCTCGAGCCGGCGATGCTGCGGGGCGAGGCGTCGAACGGGATGCTGCTGGCGGCGACCTCGGGCGAGAAGGTGATCCTGCTGACGGTCGACGACCCCGAGTGTATCCCGGGCGCGAAGATCAAGTGATGAGATCTGTAGCGAAGCGATCCTGCGGGGATCGCCGCGGATCCCGGCCGGGCGCGGATTCAAGCATTTAGCACGTCCCCGCCGACACCCCCGAACGAGACGTGGACTGGCTCCGGGTCTTGTGGTGCCCATCCCCGATCGGTTCGGGCCTGGCCTCGAGCGAGGAGGACGGCGTGCGGCGGGACCTCGGCGATTTCCAGACCCCGCCCGAGTTGGTGGGCATGGTGCTGGAGACCCTGGGACCGATCGGCGCACGCTGGGCGCGCGTGCTCGAGCCGACCTGCGGGCGGGGTCATTTCGTGTCGGGCGTGCTGGCGCACAGCGCGCCGCCGCGCGAGGTGCTGGGCGTGGAGATCCAGCCTGAGCACTGCCTCGCCGCGGACGAGGCGATCCGGCGGCACGACCGGCCCGGGACCCGTGCCGCGATCACCTGCGCCGACTTCTTTGGGCTCGACCTGGCCCGCGACCTGACCTGGCGCGAGAGCGGGCCGCTGCTGGTGGTCGGCAACCCACCCTGGATCACAAGTGCGGCGCTCGGCGGCCTGGGGGCCGCCGGCGGTCCCCCGCGTTCGAACGTCAAGGGCTTGCCCGGCCTGGAGGCGCGCACGGGCTCGGCGAATTTCGACCTGGCCGAGGCGGTCTGGCTCAAGGTCGCCCGCGAGTTGGCCGGCGAGAATCCGACGATCGCGATCCTGTGCAAGACCGCGGTGGCCCGGGGGCTGCTCGCCCATGCCCGCAGCACCGGGCTCCCGGTGGCCGGGGCCTCGATCCGCCGGATCAACGCCTCGCGCTGGTTTGGCGCGTCGGTCGACGCCTGCCTCTTTTGCGCCACGATCTCGGCGACGACGGGCGATCCAGGCCCCGGGTCCGCGTCCCCGGAATCCGAAGGCGTGCCGGTCTTCGAGGGCCTCGACGGCGAGGAGCCCTCGGCCGTAATCGGCTTCGCGCGGGGCCGTCCGGTGGCGCACCTCGCGGCGTACGGGCGCTGTGCCTTTGCCGACGGGGAGTGCCCGTTGATCTGGCGCCAGGGGATCAAACACGACGCCGCCGACGTGATGGAACTGTCCGTCGAGCCGGGGACCGGGCGGCTGGTCAACGGGCTGGGCGAGACGGTCGATGTCGAGCCCGAGTTCGTCTATCCGCTGCTCAAGGGAGCCGACCTCCGCCGGCAAACGTCCGACCGGCCGCGGCGGGCGATGCTCGTGAATCAGCGCCGGATCGGGGAGGACACGTCGAGGCTCAAGTCCGAGGCGCCACGGCTATGGGGCTACCTCCAGTCGCATGCCCCTCGGTTCGAACGACGCCGCTCGTCGATCTACCGGGATCGGCCGGCGTTCTCGCTCTTCGGCGTCGGCCCCTACAGCTTCGCGCTGTACAAGGTCGCGGTGTCGGGGCTCTATCGCTCGCCGAGCTTCCGCGCGATCGGGCCGCGTGACGGCCGTCCGGCGGTGTTCGACGACACCTGCTACTTCGCGGCCTGCGATTCGGCGGCCGAGGCGGCCGCGGTGTCGGCCGTCTGCAACGACCCGATCGCGCTCGACCTGCTGGCCGCGCTCAGCTTCGCCGACACCAAGCGGCCGGTGACGAAGGCCCTGCTGCGGCGGCTGGACCTTCGGGCCGTCGCCGCGCGGGCCGACCGCGAGCGTCTGCGTGATCGCGCCCGGCGTACGGCCGCCGAGCTGGAGGGCGGGGCCGGCACGGGCCTGGGCGACGCCGTCGACGAAGTGCTGGCAGGTCTCGAGAATAGGGACTAACCACGAAAAAACACAAAATGACACGAAAATAAGACAGAAGGACGGGGAAACCTTGGGCGCCGCCGGCTCAATCTCCCTTATTTCCGTGTGATCTCGTGTCTTCCGCGGTTCAACGCTCCGATGGTTCGGCCCTCTCAGGGATCGAAGCCGGGGCGGGTCGATGGGTTCGAGGTGGTTCAGGCCCCCCATAGGAGATCACCGGATCGTGCTGCGGGAACTCTCGGTGCAGAACCTGGCGCTGATCGAGGACGTGCATGTCGACCTCGAGGACGGCTACTGTGCCTGGACGGGCGAGACCGGCGCGGGCAAGAGCCTGCTGCTCACGGCGCTGTCGCTGGTGCTCGGCGGCAAGGCATCGGCCGAGCTGATCCGGTCGGGAAAGACCGAGGCGCGCGCGGCGGCCGTGTTCGAGTTGTCGGACCGGGCGCTGCGGAAAGATATCGAGTCGATCCTCGGCGACGGCGGCCTGATCGAGGACGACTCGCTGATCGTCACGCGGCGGATCTCGGCGCAGGGGCGGGGCTGGGCGACGATCAACGGCATGCCGGTGCCGCTGGCGACGCTTCACCGTCTGGGCGAGCGACTGGTGGATGTGCACGGCCAGAGCGAGGGTCGCGCGCTGGTCGACCCGGACCGTCAGCGCGAGCTGCTGGACGAGTACGGCGGGCTGGGCGAGAAGCTGGAGGCGTTCCGCGCCGCCCGCCGCGAGCACGAGGCGCTGCGGAAGCGGCGGCAGGAGCTGATCGACTCGTCCGAGGCGCGGCGGCGCGAGCGTGCGCTCCTGGAGTTCGAGCGCGACGAGCTGGCCGCCGCCGACCCGCGCCGGGGCGAGCACGACGAGCTGACCCGCGAGGCGCAGCGGCTGGGGCACGCCGATCAGCTCCGCACCGCGGCGGCCGAGGGGTACGCCCTGCTCTACGAGGCCGACCGCTCGGCCCAGGGGCTCCTCAAGCGGGTCGCGCGGTCGATCGAGCCGCTGGCGAAGGCCGCGCCCGAGCTGGCGGATGCCTCGGCCACGCTCGAGCGACTGGCGGACGAGACCCGCGAGGTCGCGTTCGCGCTGCGGGACCTCGGCCAGGACTGGGACGACGACCCGGCGCGGCTGGAGGACGTCGAGTCCCGGCTGGCGCTCTATCGCCGGCTGACGGCGCGGTTCCATTGCACGGCCGACGAGCTGGCCGACCGCCGGGCCGCCACCGAGGCCCAGCTCGCCGCCTTCGACCGGGATGATTCCGACCTGCTGGCCCTCGATGCCCCGCTCGCCGAGGCGTGGGCGAAGGTCCGCTCGGCCGCCACCGCGCTCACCGCCGCGCGGCGCAAGGTGGCGAAGGACTTCGGCCGGGCCATCCAGTCGCGGCTCAAGGCGCTGGCGCTCAACGGCGCGAGGCTCACGGTCGAGGTCGAGCCCCGCGAGCTACCCGACGACCCGACCGGCCCGCCCCCGCCCGAGTCAGGCGCCGACTGCGTTGAGATGCTGTTCTCCGCCAATCCCGGCGAGTCGCCCAGGCCGCTGCGCAAGATCGCTTCCGGCGGCGAGCTGTCGCGGGTGACGCTCGCCGCCAGGGCCGTCCTCGCGGCCGTCGACCGCGTCCCAACCCTGGTCTTCGACGAGATCGACACCGGCGTCGGCGGCCGGCTGGGCTCGGCGCTGGGCAAGACGCTGGCCGAGCTGGGCCGCCATCACCAGGTCATCTGCGTGACGCACCTGCCCCAGATGGCCAGCTACGCCCGCCGCCAGTGGGTCATCCGCAAGCAGGTCGACCGCGGCCGGTCCCGCACCACGATCAGCCCCCTCGACGACGATCAGCGCGTCGACGAGCTGGCCGCCATGCTCCGCGGCGACTCCGCCGCCGACAACACCCGCAAGGAGGCCCTCGCCATGCTCGCCGAGGCCCGCGGCACCGGGTGATCGGCCGGCCGGTCAATCGCTCGCCGGACTCAGACCTCATGGAATCCGTCGCCCCGCCCGCAGCCTGTCGAGGAGTTGAACCGCGAGAGACGGGGAAGAGAACGGATTGGGCCAACGACGACGGACATGCTCATCCGTTTTGCTTTTCGCGCATTTCGCGATTCATCCCGGGTCTTCCGGTCGCCAGGGACCTGCTCGCGGTTAATTCCGGGTCTCTTGATCGTCCTGCTCGCGCGCCAGGCGAGGGATGCTGTCGCGCTCGAGGATCCGGACGTCGCCCCGGCGGCGGACCTGGCGGAAGAATGGTCCGGCGGCGGCATCGAGCTGAGGGCCGCTCCGATACGTCACCAGCACGTCGATCGCGTCGGCGTGGCGAGCCAGGAAACGCCGCCAGTCGGCACCCGTCGCGGCGCCGGAGGCCCCGTCTCTCACCAGATTCTCGACCTCCTCGGGCATCGGCCGATCGAGGCCGGTTCGGAAATGCACCGGGAAATAATAGTGGCGGGTCTCGTAATTGCCCCACACCACGTTGTCCGACTCGACCCCGAGCCAGTTGTCGATGTGCAGCATGGGATTGGAGCGGAACCGGCAAGGGACGGCGGCCGTGAGGAACACGACGCGGCGGCCCCGGCCGATCGCGTCGCGGGCGCGAAGCACCTCGCCGGCCGTCCTGTCCGAGTAGGTCGCATAGTCCCAGACGATCGCCGACTGGAGGCCCACCGCGCCCACCAGCGCCCCGATCGCGAACCGGGCGGCGAACTTGCGGGCGTCAATCTCGAACAGAACCGAGAGGGACACCAGCCCGCACAACACAACCCGCTGGGGCAGGTAATTGCCATGCTGGGGGCCGAGCGTATCGGGGCCGACCGCCCCGCCGACGATCATCAGGGCAGCAAGGACCCACCACCCCCGTAGCACACCGGCACTCGACTCGACAGCGACCCTCCACCGATCGCGTCTCGCCCGGTCGACGATCTGGACGAGCAGCCAGATCCCCAGCGCGGCGGCCAGCCAGAGGACCGGTGCCGTCGCCAGGAACCAGGGGCCGGTGCGTTCCACGAACGGCAGCGTGTCCTTGCGCATGAGCGTGATCGGATCCGCCCAGGTCAACTGGCTGTGCCAGCTCGACAGCGTCAGCGGGTCGGGCAGGTTGTCCCACAGCGGCCGCAATGAACCTCCGCGACTCGCGAGCCGGAGGTACGCGATTCCCAGCGGGACCAGCGGCACCCCGGCCGCCGCCAGCGGCACCAGGCGCACCCTCAGCCGTCGCCACGGGATCGCCCCCGGCGGCTCGTCGCCACGCCGAGCGGGCAACGGGGTCGCCACGGCCAGTATCCCCAGGCCGATGACCGTCAATCCCAGGCTGACGAGGTGGCAGAAATAGCCCATGCCCAGCAAGGCCCAAAGTATCACCACGTCCCGCGCCCGCAGGTCGTCGCGCCTCGGCCACCAGAATCCCAGCGTGACCGGGAACAGGCAGGCGCCCAGCGTGAAGCTGGTGAAGCCCAGCAGCCAGGTGACGTTCATCGCCAGGATCGCCGCAAGCAGGGCACCGGCCGCCGAGCTCATCCGCCCGGCCCGGCCCGGCCCGGCGACCTGGTGCCGGAGCCAGTACGTCGCCGCGGCGAACCCGGCAAGCGCCAGGGTCGTCACGACCCGGTCGGCGGTCTGTGCCGGGAGGATCTGCATCAGCGCCGCCATCAGGACATGGCCGAACCAGTTGGGGATCGGCTCCCACCGAACGGCGAAGAACGCCCTGAACGGCGACGCTCGGTCGAACGACCGTGCGAGGATCTCGGCGTTGTAGACGTGCGCCGGCGAGTCCTGCGTCACAAACCAGCCCACCGCCCAGACCGCCGCCACGGCGGGTGCCAGGGCCATCACCAGGACCGCCGCTCCCATCCCCGGCATCGCCGGGCCTCGCCGGGATCGCGGTTTCCCCACCCGCGGCGCGGCGTCGTCGATCGGCTCGGCGGGCTTCACTGGCGCAATGATCACGAGGTGACCTCCGTGTGACCTCCGATGCGGAACCGCGGACTTTACCGGCTTTGACGCCTCGCGTCTACGCGAGTCACGTCGACCCATGCATGCCCGCGTCGGCAGTCGATGGCCCCCCGGACACAGCGGCCCGCCGCAGTCCTTCGATTTCCTGGTCGCGCCTCAGGCGCCGCTTCGTGGCCGAGTCCCACTCGATCGGCTCGTCCTCCAGCCAGGCGATCGCCCGACGGCGCCAGTCGTCCGGGATCGGGACCTTCAGCTCGACGTGCCGCACCAGCACGCCCGCCAGCGCCAGCCGCCACTCGTCGTCCCAGTCCTCGGGCAAGGTGTCGGCGCCGGCATACTCCCGGATCGCCTCGATCGACGCCGCGAGTGTCCGCTCGTCGGCCAGCCGCTCCTGAACCTGCTCGTAGGTCAGCGGGTTGCGGTCATCCATCAGTTCTTCGTACCGATCGCCATGGACGCGGTCGAAGCCAGCGTCGAGCGCGTCGGATGCCTCGTCGTTCTCGTAGCTCTTGACGCCCCATTGGCCCATGGCGGTGTTCTGTCTCGGGGGTGCGGATAAGGGGAAGCGGAAGCCGGAGACCGGAAAGTCGAGGACGGAACGCGGATCGGGCTGCTGGACCGCCGGCTCAGAGGCGCCGGGCCTGTTTCATCAGTGCGGCCAGCCGCCGGGGCGGAGCGACGAAGGTCGGCGTCCGGACCGGCGTGCGGCGCACCATCTCGGCGGCGGTGAGGAGTTCGCCGTCGATGGTGCCGAACGCGCACCCGGCCTCGGCGGCGATGACCACGCCGGCGGCGACGTCGTGCGCCTGCTCGCCCAGGAATGTGCAGCCCTTCAGGCGATTGGCCGCGACGAAGATCTGCTCGCAGCAGGCGCTGCCCAGGTCGCGCAGGCGGCCCGGAAGCGTGCGCGGGTCGACGACGCGGAGCGCGTTGGTGCCGACGCAGAGGTTGTCCTGGGTGTGGAACGTGTCGGCATCCTCGGCGACCAGGCGACGGCCGTCGAGCCAGGCGCCGCCCCCTTTGGTTCCCCAGTAGAGTTCACCCAGCGGCGGCACGGCGATCACGCCGAGCACCGGCTCGCCCAGGACGATCAGGCCGATGCTGACGGCCCAGAGCGGCAGGCCGTGGACCAGGTTGCCGGTGCCGTCGATCGGATCGATCGACCACCGGCGCGGGCCCGAGCCGCCCCCGGCCTCGTATTCCTCGCCCGTGAGCCGGTCGTCCGGGAACCGCTCGCCCAGCCGGCCGCGGATCAGCCGCTCCAGATCCTGGTCCAGATCGGTCACATAACTGAGGTTTTCCTTCTCCTGCGGCGTGACCTGCCGACAACGCGCGAGCGCGACCCCGGCCGCCTCGACGGCCAGTGTTTTGACGAATTCGAGCTCATCGGACAGCTCGGGCTCGGTGAGGAGGGACTCGGCCATCGGCGGGATCTTGCCTGGAGACGTAGCGGGCAAGGCATGGACCGCCGCGACGGGCAGGATCTGCCGCGGGGCGCCACGGACGACGCGCGGGCGGAGGGGGCCGGCCGGGCCTGCGCCCCGCTAGAGTAGACCATCCGGCCGGCGGGCGGCAAGAGCGAGAATGCGCCACCGCCGCGCGACTCGTCATTAATGAGGGGCAAATCGCGGGCCCCGGCCCTTGATCTTGCTCAAGGTCCTGCCCCCATCCTGGCCGGCGTGGACGCAGGTCAGCCCGGGCTCGCCATGTCGCGGACGATCCGGCCGGCGGCCTCAGCATCGATGGCCCCGGTCCCCTGGAGGTTGCACTGGCCCGATCCGGCGGGCGCCGGGTGGCGCGGGCCGGGCTTCGCCGGCCGATCGACGGCGGCATCGGCCCACTCGCGCTTCCACGTTTCGCGGATCCGCCCCAGGGCGCGCTCGACAGTGGCCAGCGAGCAGCCGAGCTGCGCCCGGATCGCCTCGTTGGTCCAGCCGGCGAGCTTCCAGACGGCGATCCGCCGCAGCGAGTCGGTATCGAGCAGGCCCAGCAGGCGCTGGCAGGCGTCGAGCGCCAGCATCAAGAGCTCCGGCGACGGGGACTGGTCGGGGATCTGACTGAGCAGGAACTCGTCGCTGGTCGTCCCGGCCGACCGCTTGGACCGATGGTGCTGGTTGAGGACCTCGTCCGCGGTCGCCGAGCGCAGGACCTTCCGGAGGTCGACCCGATGGTCCAGCTTCAGCCGGCCGCGTTCGATCGCGCGACAGACCTTGGTGAAGGCCCGCTCGGCGGCGTCCTCCTCGTCGGCCGGTCCCGTCGGCGAATTCATCGCGCGCAGCCGCTTCCGTGCGTAGCACGCCAAGTCGGCGAAGAAGTACTCCCACAGCTCGCGCACGGCGTCATCGCGGCGCGGGCTCTCGCCGTCCTCCAGGTCCCTCATGAAGCGCGTGATCGACCCGCCAAGTTCCATGAACCGCCTCCCCGAAGCCAGGAAGTCCGGTCGCGCCCGCTTCGCCCATGCACGACCGCAGTATCTTACCGCACGTCGCGGCATCCGTGTGGGAGAATCTCGCCAGAACGCGGGATTCCCTCATGTTTTCCGATCCCGGCGAGCGGTGAGGGGTTTCGGGACAGATCGCCGGATATCCTCGGGATTGCGCGCGACTCGCCGCGCGACCTTGCCCTCGCGGCCCGCCGGCTGCGACAATGCGGCACGAGTCAGCCCTCGATGGCCCGACCCGCGGGGCCGGCGTCGGGCCGATCCCGGGATCGGGAGGGCGAAGCTCCTGCCGGGCCTGATTCACGAACCCGCTGATGCTTTCCGATTGCGTCGGGAGGGCGAGGCTCCTGCCGAGCCGCGAGGGAAGGCTCGGCAGGAGCCTCGCCGTCCCGAAACCAGACAGGATCAGCGGGTCCGTGTATGAGAAGCCGGCTCGCCGGGAGGCTCGACCTCCCGATCGGAATGTCCCTGGCACAGATTCCCACCCTGGACCGGATCGGAGTACGCGGCGAGTGGTCGACCTGAACGTGACGCTGGGCCGTCTGCATCTAAAGAACCCGATCCTGGTGGCCTCGGGGACGTTCGGCTACGTCCGCGAGATGGAGCCGTTCGTCCGCCTCGACCGCCTGGGCGGCGTGATCCCCAAGACGGTCACCGCCCGCCCCCGCGCGGGCAACCCGACGCCCCGGACGGTCGAGACCGCCTCGGGCCTGCTCAACGCCATCGGCCTGGATAACGACGGGCTCGACCACTTCATCGCTCACCACCTGCCCTATCTGCGCACCGTCGGCACCGCGGTGATCGCCAACATCGCCGGCGAGGACGAGGACCAGTTCGTCGCGATGGCCGCGCGGCTCGCGGGCGAGCCGGGCGTGGCCGCCATCGAGCTCAACATCTCGTGCCCGAACGTCAGCCACGGGCTGGATCTGGGAATCGATCCGTCGTCGGTCGGCCGCCTGGTGCGCCGGGTCCGTTCGGCCTGCGATATCCCGATCATCGCCAAGCTCACGCCGAACGTCACCGACGTGGTCGCGATCGCCGCCGCGGCCGCCCAGGCCGGCGCCGACGCCGTCAGCCTGATCAACACCCTCCGCGGCATGGCCGTCGACTGGCGCCGACGACGCCCGATCCTCGCCTACGACGTCGGCGGCCTCTCGGGACCGGCCGTCAAGCCGGTCGCCCTGCGCATGGTCTGGGACGTCGCCCGCGCCCTGCCGGGCCTGCCCATTATCGGGATCGGCGGCATCGCCAGCGTCGACGACGTGCTCGAGTTCCTCGTCGCCGGGGCGACGGCCGTCCAGGTCGGCACGGCCACCTTCTACGACCCCACCGCCGCCGATCGACTCCGCGACGACCTGCCCGCCCGGCTCGCGGAGATCGGCGTCGACTCCGTCCGATCCGTCATCGGAACCCTCCGGTCCAACCGGACCGCCTCGCAGACGTGATTCGCATGCAAGATCACCTACTCACATTCTTGTCTATCAATTCCCTGAAGCAGGCTCGAGGTCCGATGTTGATTACAGGCAACACGTCAACCAGCCACTTGACTTGTTGCCCGGGGCTCTGAACAATCGGCCCTGCCGGTTTGATCCAGGAGGGGGTCGGTCCCGCCGATTGCAGCGCATTGCAACAACCGGCATTCGGGAACGCCGCATTCGGACGTTCGGGCACCCTGCGATGGGTCGGCGAAATGCGAGGTCCACGCGACGCGACTCGCTGGCCATCCTCGTAGCGCGGAGCCGATTCCCCCCGCGGTTGGGACCCCGCGGGCGTTGAAGTCAGTCCGATGCGTCCCGGCATGGGCTGCTGTCGCGGGGCGACCGCCGTCCCGGCCGGCCTCAGAAACCGTGTGAGAAGCCTCGGAGTTGGCCCCGGTCGTGCAGTCTCGTAGGCCATGAGAACCAACAAATACCCCACCGACGTGACTGACGAACAGTGGGCTCTCATCGCCCCGCTGTTGCCCAAGGCCAGGCCGGGC
>DAIDHB010000279.1 GCA_027452145.1 Planctomycetales bacterium | reverse complement strand
ACCGAGAAGAGAAGAGAAGAGAAGAGAAGGGAAGAGACGAGGACGCGAGACCGGCTCACCCCGGCCGATCTCCCATGCCCCGTCCCCCAACGGTCTTCTCTTCCGGTCTCTGTGTCTCGGTGTCTCTGTGGTTCATGATTCCTGATTGATAGGTTGTTGGCGGTTCGGCCGCGTGGGGCCTCCGTGGTGATTCCTTCCTGATTGGTTACGGCCAGGCCACGCGGGGGCGCCGGCGGTATCGGATCATCCTGTCCTCACTCCGCCCCTCCCGCGCCGGCGTGGGCGGGCTCGCTCGGGGTGCGGCCGATCACGCGGCCGGGGGCCGGGTCGATCCCCATTCTCGCCCGGCCCGCGCGGACCTCTTCCAGCCGGCCGCGGTACTTCGCGTACAGCCGCGTGTGCCGGCTCTCGGGGCGGAGCGGCCGCCCGTCGATGAAGAGCGCCAGGACGTCCGTCGTCGGCTGGAGGATGTTCCCGGCCGTGACGACGAGGTTGGCCCGCTTGCCCGGCTCGATCGACCCGACCTGGTCGGCCACGCCGAGGATCCGCGCGGGCGCCAGCGTGATCGCCCGGAGCGCCGCGTCCTCGGGCAGGCCGAACGCGACGGCGAACGCCGCCTCATACGGCAGGTTGCGGCTGGAGGTCGCCTCGCTCGGGCCGCCCTCCTGCGACTTGATCGCGAAGGTCACGCCGGCCGCCTCCAGCCGCGCCGGGGCCGAGTACTCGGCGTCGTACGGGTCATATTCCTTGCGCGGCAGGCGCAGCGTCCCCGAGAGCAGGACCGGCACGCCCGCTTTTTTCAGCGCATCGGCCACCTTCCACGCCTCGGCGCCTCCCGAGATGATCGCCTTGAGCTTGAGCTCGCGTGCCATGTCAAGCGCGTCGAGGATCTCGACCTGCTGCTCGGCCTGGAAGATCACCGGCTTCTCGCCGCGCGCGTAAGGGACGAGCGCCTCGAGCCGCGGGTCCGGGGCGGGCGGGGTTGCGCCCTTTTGACGCGCCCCGCGGATGACGGCGTCGTAGGCCAGGGCCTTCTTGAAGTGTTCCCTGATCTTCTCGAGCTGCTCCTTCCGCCGCGCGTTGGGATCGGGCGGCTCGCCGCCACCGGGACCCTGGCCCGGGCGGCCGGGTCCGAACCGTCGGGGCTCGCCGTCGCGGGCGACGTAGGCCGGGATTCGCACGTTGAGCGCAGCCGCGTCGACGATCGTCAGCTCGCGCGGCACCCAGCCGTTCAGGTCGATGATGCACCCCTGCCCCGAGATCACGCCGCCGGTCGGCTCGATGTACGAGGTCAGGATGCCGTTGGCCCGCGTGACCGGGATGTGCTCGCTATCGGGGTGGAGCGCCGTGCTCGTGCGCAGCTCGGGCTGGTACTGGGCCGAGTCGGCGTAGTCCTGGGTCTCGCTCAGGCTGCCGATCTCGGCCAGCCCGACGCGCGAGCCGGCGTCGACCAGCCCCGGCCAGACGTCCAGGCCGCCGAGCTCGATCGTCTGAGCCTCGGGCGGGATCGTCACCGCCGAGGCCGGGCCGACTGCCGCGATCCGGCCGTTGGCGACCACGATCGTACCGTCCTTGATCGCAGGGCCGGAGACCGGGTGAATGTTCGCCCGCACCAGGGCGAAGATCCCCTTGGGCTGCGCGGCGATGTCGATCGAGCGGGCCCGCAGCTCGGCCGGGGCCTGCGGCATCTTCGAGTGGTCGCCCGGCCGCGGCCGCGCGGCTGGCTTGCCGCCCGGCTCGCGCCGCTGGAAATAGACCTCGCCGTCGATCACCGCCAGCTCGCACCGCGCGAACGCGTCGAACGGGTGTGCGTTGAAGATCGCGAGATCCCCGTCCTTGCCGACCTCGATCGAGCCCAGGCGATGGTCCAGCCCCAGCTCGCGCGCCGGGTTCATCGTGATCATGGCCAGGGCCTGCGCCTCGGTGACGCCGCCGTACTTGACCATCTTGGCCGCCTCGTGGTTGAGGTGCCGCATCAGCTCGGCGTCGTCGCTCTTGATGCAGACATTTGCGCCCGCCTCGGTCAAGAGCGCGGCGTTGTAGGGGATCGCGTCATAGGCCTCGATCTAGTACGCCCACCAGTCGGAGAACGTCGAGGCGCTGGCGCCGTGAGCGGCGATCTCCGCGGCGACCTTGTAGCCCTCCAGCACATGCTGGAGCGACTGCACCCGCACGCCGTACTTTTGCGCCGTGCCGAGCAGCATCAGGATCTCGTCGCTGCGATAACAGTGGCTATGGATCCGGATCTTGCCGTCCAGAATCGCGGCCAGCGCCTCGAGCCGCAGGTCGACCCGCGGCGGCGGGAGCGGCTTCGCGCCACCCTTGCGATAGGCGTCCCACGTCGCGCGATAGGCCCTGGCTTCCTCGAACGATTTCTCGATGACCGACTGCACGCCCATGCGGGTGTTCGGGAACCGGCGGGGCGATCGCGTGACGTTCTCGCCCAGCGCGAACTTCACGCCCTGCGGGCCGTCGCGGATGATCAGGTCGCGGCCGGGGCGGCCGTATTTCAGCTTGGCCACGGCGTCCTGGCCGCCGATCGTGTTGGCCGAGCCGTGCAACAGCCGCGCGGTGGTCGTGCCGCCGGCGATGGCCCGGTAGATGGCGACGTCATCGCCCGTGACCACGTCCTTGACCCGGACCTCGGGCACGACCGACAGCGTCCCCTCGTTGACGCCCCCCTGAATAGCGATGTGCGAATGGGTGTCGATGATCCCCGGCATCGCGACCAGCCCCGCGGCCTCGATCACCTTGATTCCCGCCGGGGCCTTCACGTCCGCGCCGACCGCGGTGATCTTGCCCTTCTCGATCAAAATCGAGCCGCGGGGGATCGTGCCGTGCGTGACCGTCAGGATCGTGGCGTCCTTGATCAGCACGGACCCACCGGTCTGGATCGTCGGCTTGCGGTCGGAGTCCAGCTCGGTGGCGACGTCGACGAAGGGCGGCTCGGACTTATTCGGGGTGTCAGCCGTTTTCGGGGTGTCAGCCTTCTTCGGTGTCTCGGATCGGTTTGCCGCCTTCTTCGGCTCCTGGGGCCTGGTTGTCTCGGATTTGATCGAGCGGCTTCCGGGCGTGGCGGGCTTTGCGTTCTCGGCCCGGGGACGCGCCTCGGCCTTCTTGTTCTCTCCCCTGGGGATCTCGCCGGCCCTGGCCTTCAGCTTGTTGATGGTGTCCTGGCTCGCGTCCTTTTCCTTCTGGAGCGCGTCGATCTTCTGGAGCAGGGCCTTCCGCTCGTCGTCCCAGCCGGGTTTTGCATCCGGGCCGGGTTGGCCCTTCTGAATGCCAGGCGCGGCCGCGGGCGCCGCCTTCTTCGCCGGTGGTGCGGTCTCGTCGGGCTGGTCCTCCTCGCTGGACTTCTCGGAGGCGGGTCCTCGGCCTCCGGGCCGTCCGCCGCGGCCGCCGGCGCCCTTGCCCTTCGCGCGGGCGTCGTCGGCCTTGATCTCGAACTTCAGGCCGTCGACCAGCACGAACTTGACCTTCGCCCGCTCCTCGTTGAACGGCGCCGTCATGACGACGACGTGGCCGAGCTTGCCGGGCTCAATCGTCCCGAGCCGCTTCTCGACCCCCGCGATCGCGGCAGAGTGCGAGGTCAGCGCCGCCAGCGCATCGTCGGGCCGGAGCCCGTGGCCGATCAGCTTGCGCAGGTTGGCCGGTACGTCCTCGAGCCGGGTGATGCCATCGGTGGCGAGGGCGAACGGGATCCCCTGCTTCGCCAGCACCGAGGCGGTCGCCAGTTGTTCCTTCCACTTGTCGCGACGGTGCGCGATCGCGCGCAGCGGCTCGTCGCGCTCGGCGGCCGGCTTCTTGCGGTACTCGGCCTCGGTGGGGACCTTCGGCTCCTCGGGGACGCTCAACCGCAGGATGACGGGGATTTTATGGGCTTTCAGCCGGTCGACGACCTTGCCCGCCTCACGCCCGCCGACGATGACGGCGGTGGTGCCGAACTCGTCGGCCAGGTCGAGCGCGCGGTGGATCTCGTCCTCGCTGTTGGCCTCCCACCAGACGGGCAGCTTCTTCGCCCGCGCGGCGGCGAGCGCCTTGAGCGCCGGGTCAAACGGCGGGGTCGGGCCGCCGTGCTCGGCGGCGAAGGCCTCGAGCTTCACGAGATGCTCGGCGTCGAGCATCGCCTGGCGCAGGTGCGCGACCGATCCCATCAGGACGCGCGGATACGGGTTCTCGATCGGCCCGGCGGCCTCGCCCATCCGGCGCCGGCCCGGGAAAAAGGCCGGGGGCGTGTCTGATTTCGTCGACGGCCCCGCGGGCTCGAACGGCGGCGCGGGGTTGATGTGCAGCGCGACCGGCGAGGCGACGATCGCGTCCCGGCGCGGCAGGCCGGTGAGACTCACCAGCGCACTCTGCCCGGTCGCGATCGCCCCGGCGGGCGCCGACAGGAAGTCGGTGAAACCCAGCCGCCGCCGGGGCTCGGCCAGCGCATCGTTCAGATCGAGCGCGCCGGCGACCTGGAACTCGGGCGTGAGACCGCGGCGGTTGTCGGTCGGCGTGGAGGCCAGCGGCGACTCGGACAGGTCCACCAGGCGGCCGCGGCCGGTGGCCGAGCGCTCGATCCCCGATTGCTGGCCGACGGTCGTGTAAAGGTCGATGAACCCCGGGTAGACGACCAGCCCCTTGCCGTCGATGGTCTCGGCGTCGAACGGGACCGCGACGTCCTTGTCGGCCCCGACGGCCTCGATCACGCCGCGGCGGATGACGACCGTGCCCGGCTCGATGACCTTGCCGGGTGAGGCGACGACCTTCGCCCCTCGGATCGCGTAGGCGGCCGGATACCGGCCCGAGCCCAGCTCCGTCGTCGGGTCGTCGGCGGCCAGGCCGAGCCCCACCATGACCATCACGCCCAGACCGATGGTGAGCCCCAGCCCTCGCCATTGCCAGCCCTGCCCCGCCCGCCGCCAGCGACCCATGATGTGAATCCCTCGATGTTTGGCCCCTGGCCGATCGCCGGACGACCGTCCGGCCGGCCCTGTGCGTGCGCACCTGCCACGACGGCCGGGGAGAGATGGCTGCGCCGGCATCCCGGCGCCGCCCCGGCCGTCGTTCTGTCCCGAGCCGCCGATTATAAATGCGACAAACGGGAGAAGCACGACCCTACCGGGCGAGATGACGAGACCTTGAACGCCGCCGGGCCGTGTAACTGGTAGTCGCTTGCTCGACGAGCGCAACCTGGCGCAGACCTTCCGAGTTCGCAAGGACCGCGAATCCTCCGGCCTGAAGGGCCCGTCGGGAGCCCGCCTCGAAAGGGCTCTTGGCTGATGTAGGATGGGTGTCGCCCACCGGGTCGAAGCCTCGAATCTGTGGGCGATGCCCATCCTACGAGACGGCCTCGCAGCGATCCGCGTCAGCCGCTCACTCGCCGCCCGCGATCAGCCCGGCGATCTCGGCCACCGAGGCCGTGCCGGTGGTGCCGAGCTGGTGGATCACCAGCGAGGCCCCGGCCATCGCGAGCCGCATCGCCTCGCCGATCGACGCGCCCGACGCCAGCGCGACGGCCAGGTTCGCCATGACCGCATCCCCCGCGCCGACGATGTCGATCGGGCCCCGGACCGGCAGCGCCGGGACGTGCTCGGGCGGCCGGCCCGGCGTCGCGCCGACGATCCCGCGCTCCGCCAGGCTGACGAACACCGGCCGGCCCGTGCGACCTGCCAGCGCGCCGGCCTGGCGGCGGACCGCATCGTCGTCGAGGTCTGCCGAGCCCGTCATGCGCGCCAGCTCGTCGGCGTTCATCTTGAAGCCGACGGCCGGGAACCCGGCCAGCCCGCGGCGGCTGTCGGCCAGGATGACGAGGGACGGGTCGGACTCGAGCGCGCCGTGCGCCGCGTGCTGCACCGGCCCGGTCACGACGCCCGTCTCGGGCCGGTCGACCTGGTCGAGCAGCAGGATCGCGTCGACCCGGCCCGCCAGGGCTCGCACCCGATCCGCGAGGTCGCGACGCAGACTCTCAGGCGTCGGCGTCCAGTTCTTCGAGTCGAGCCGGTTCAGCTCGCGCGGCGGGCGCTCCGGCTCCATCACCATTGGCTTGCAGTAAACCGGCGTCCGGCGCGAATCCACGGTGAGGAAATGCGCGAGGTTGACCCCGGCCATCGCGCCGAGCGCCCGGCGTAGCTCGTAGCCCTCGCCGTCGTCGCCGCAGAAACCCACCGCCAGGATCTCGCCGATCCCCAGCGCGACCAGGTTGTTCACGATCGTACCGGCCGCGCCCGGCTGCGGCCGCACGCCGACGACATTGTGGACCGTCAGGCCCGTTTCGATCGAGACCTCGTCGCGGCTGGGGTCGATGTGCAGGTAGCGGTCGAGGAAGAAGTCGCCGACCACCGCGACTCGCAGGCCCGGATATCGCGACGTGATGGCACGAAAACGATCCGCGTTCATGTGCTCGCCAGCCGACGGTAGAGGTGATGGAGGAACGTCAGGTTGTCGCCCTGAACATAATGAAGGGCGCCGCCCATCCGCGAAAAGCTCTTGCAGAATCGCAAATAATAGGCCGGGTTCGTCTTCGGCGGCTCGCCCCGCGTCCAGTCCCAGCCGCCGCCGTCCTGGAGGTCGACCACGTGGATCGAATGGCCGCCGATCACGCCGACACCCGCCTGGAGCCGCAGGTTGTTCACGCAGCTCAGCGCCTTCTCGAAGACCTGCGGCCCCATGATGGCCGAGCCGATCGATAGTACCACCCCGCCGTCGAGATTCTGGAGCGAGCCGGCGAACAGCCGGAAGTCCAGGCCCGCCGCGCGGCCGATCGCGGCGCCGTCGAAGACCGGATGGTTGGAGATGATGTCATAGCCGATCCCCGGATGCACGGTCATCGGCACCCCGTGGCGGAACGCCTGGGCCAGGATCGACGCGTGCTTCCACCGGTGGACGACCTCGACCCGGCCCGCCGTCCATCCCTGTGACTCGATCGCGCGAAGTAGGTCGGCCCGCGCCGCGGTCATCGGGTGCCGGGGCTCGGACGCGATCGCCGCGGCCAGCTCGTCGGTCGACGGTAATGTCACACCGTCCTCGACGATGAACCGGCCCAGCGATCGGCCGTAGCCCAGACCGTCGAGCGCGCCGGCCAGCAGCGCCATGTGGATGTTCGTCGCGGTCTCGTGCCACGAGCCGAACGTGCCGGTCGCGACGTTGCGCTCCACCGACTCGGTCGACGCGCCGAGCCAGGAATACTCCCAGTCGTGGATCGTCCCCGCGCCGTTGGTCGCCAGGTGCGAGAGCCAGCCCCCGGCCATCATCCGCTCGAGGATCCTCGCCGCCCCGTTGCGGAGCAGGTGCGCGCCGTAGATCAGCACGACCGCCGCACCTCGCGCCCGCGCCGCCCGGATCGCCGCGGCCGCATTCTCCACGGCCGCCAGGACCAAGTCGGAACAGGCCCGCGGAGCCGACTCAGGATCGACGAGGATCTCGTCGGCGCGCGTCAGGCTCTCGCGGGCCGACAGCGGCAGGATTCGCAGCTTCGACAGGTCGAGCGGTTCAACGCCCACGGCGCCAGTATCCTCGTGGATTGTCTTCACTCGCCCGTAACCCCTAACCCGAACCCCGACCCAGCAGGTAGTCGACCAGCGCCACGGCGTCGCGGAAGTCGGGAATCACGGCGTCGGCGCCCACGCCCAGCAGCCGCCGGCGCTTCCACTCGTCGACCCGCCCCGATCCGTTGTTGGCCTCGTCGCTGGCGACGGCCACGGCCAGGCCGCCGGCCTGCTTGGTGTTCTCGATCTCGACGTAGCCGTCGCCGAACGACAGCAGCGGCCCGCCCGTGATCCCGTTCTCGCGGAGGATCCGCTCGATGACCATCTTCTTGGAGAACTGCTTGTAATCGTCGACCGCGCCATGAATCCGGCCGTCGAAGTAGCGGGTGATGTCGAGCAGTTCCGCCTCGCGCTTCACGGCGTACTCATCCGTGCCGCTGGCCAGGTAGAGCCGCAGGCCCCGCTCGCGCAGGTGCTCGAGCAGCCGCCTCGCCCCGTGCACCAGCAGCTCATCCGGCGCGATGCTGCCCTTTTCGAGCCCCGACGTGCGGGCGCCGATATGAACCTCGAGCCGGCGGAGGTACTCGTGCTTGTACCAGAGCGGCTCCTGCGGCTCGCCGCCGCGCTCGCGGACCCGCTCGGCGAGCTGGATCATCTGGTAGATCGTCTGCTTGCCGTTGAGCGTCATGATGTCGTCGATGACCATGGCGCGCACGTCGTCGTCGCTCTCGCCCGGGCGCCGCGGCAGCGCCTCGACGAACATCGGCACCATCACCTCGGGCCACCCCTGGCGGATCAGCGAGAGCGTGCCGTCGAAGTCAAAAAGAACATGGCGGATCTCGGGCCGGGGTCCCAGCGGGCGGGGGAACTCGACGCTGGCCAGCGCGGGAGTTCCCCGAAGCGTTGATTCGTCCGTTGTCGCGGTCGTCATGGGTTCAGCCATTCGCCTGGGTTACGGGGATGTCGAGGGGCTCGACGATTTCCATGAGCATCATCGAAACGTCATACCACTTGTCGGCACCTTCGGGCTCGGTTGCCGTATAGATCTTCGCGGACGTACGCCCAACCAGGATCATCTCGGAGTGCCGGATGTCGAAGGAATGGCCGCTGGCCATCCGAATTCGAAAGGGGCGAAAGGGTTCCGCCGAGACATATTCGACGAGCTTTTTCATCGTCATCATCAGCCGGATCTCCTGGGAGGTGCGTTCCCTCGACCTTAGCACTTCACCCCGCCCGGGACAATCGCCCCTGGTTCGCTCAAACCGCCGGCAAACTCCACGGCTCGCGATACGGCCGGCTGAGCATCCGGGCGGCCTCGGCGTCGCCGATGATCTGTTCGGTCCGCGGGTCCCAGCGCAGGGTCTCTCGACCGAGTCGCATGGCGATGTTCCCCAGGTGGCAGATGGTGATCGAGCGGTGCGCGACCTCCACTGGCGCCGCGGTCGGCTCGCGCGAGATCACGCAGTCGATGAAGTTGCGGAAGTGGTCGTCGCTCTTGTAGAGGTGAATCCCGTCCGGGCCGATCTTCGAGTCGAGCACCGACTTCGGGTCGGCATTCAGCTCGCCCCGATTGACGTAAATCGTCCCCTCGGTCCCCTCGAAGGTGACGCCCATCTTCTCCCTGTTCGAGATCCGCATCGTCAGGCCATTCTCGTACACGGCGTCAAAGGTGTACTCGGTCGCCGTGTTCCACAGCGGGTCGGGCGGAAACACGCCCTTCGCATTCTTGATCAGCACCGGGCCGGTCATCTCGGTCCCCATGCCCCACTGGGCGCAGTCGGGATGGTGGCCGCCCCAGTCGGTGACCTGGCCGCCCGAGTAGTCGTAGATCCAGCGGAAGTTCACGTGGCACCGCGCCTGGGCATAGGGCGCCTGGGGCGCGGGGCCGAGCCAGAGGTCGTATTCAAAACCCTTCGGCACCGGCTCGGGCTTCTTGTGATCGCCCGTCCTCGCGTAGTCGGACCGGCCCGACGGCATGCCGACGCGAACGAACCTGAGCTTGCCGATCCGGCCGTTGCGCACCAGCTCGGCCGCGCGGCGGTACCGCCAGTCGGAGCGCTGCTGGCTGCCCGTCTGGAAGACGACGCCCGAGCGATTCACCGCGTAGCTCATCGCCCGGCCCTCGGCGATCGTGAGTGAGAGCGGCTTCTGGCAGTAGATGTCCTTGCGCGCCTTGCACGCGGCGACGACCGGGATCGCGTGCCAGTGGTCCGGCGTGCAGACCTCGACGGCGTCGATGTCGTCGCGGCCGAGGACCTCGCGATAGTCGACATAAGCCTCGCAGCCGCGATACGTGCCGGCGCGTCGGGCGTCGGCATAATGCTCCTCGACCAGCCGCTTCGCCGGCTCGCGCCCGCCGACCTTCCCTTCCCAGTAGCCCGGGCTGCCGCGGTTCACGTCGCAGACCGCCACGATCCGGACCCGGTCGTCCCGCAGGAACGAGTTGATGTCGTTGAACCCCTGGTTCCCCGTGCCGATGATCCCGATGTTCACCCGGTTGCTCGGGGCGACGGTGCCCGACAATCCCAGCGCCGAGGCCGGCACGATCGTCGGAAACGCAAATCCCGCCCCCGCGGCTCCGGCGGCCTGCGCCAAAAACTCCCGGCGGGACCGGCGGCGTGAGGGACTCGGAGAGTGGTTCATCACTACGACTCGCCTGGGGTGTGTCGATGCGGTGGGTGGGAGGACGTCGTCGCCGACGCCGGGGATGATTGTACCACCCGGATCGGGCCCGTGGCGACGGCTCAGAGTCTCGCTCGGCAGGGCACCCGGTGTAGGTCAGGCTCTCAGCCTGACTCCGGAGCAATCAATCCGTCAGGCTGAGAGCCGGACCTACGAATCCGGCGATGCTCGTTTCAGCGCAGACCCTCACGCCGGCAAAATCAGCACGGGCGACCGGCTCGGGCCGAAGTCCTTGCTCGCCTGGTACT
>DAIDHB010000278.1 GCA_027452145.1 Planctomycetales bacterium | reverse complement strand
TCTGCCGCTCGTCGTCGGTGAGGGTCAGCACGGGCTTGGGGCGACCACCTTTATTCATCATGTTTCTCCTTTATTGGATTATATGATGAATCCTGCGATAGAACAAGGTTGGTCGGCGAATTTCTAACTCAGGACACTAGTCGCGAGCCGAGAGCCGATCACGGCGCGGTGCCGCCGGCCTTCGCCAGCAGCGCGTCGACGTCCTTCCAGAGGGCACGGCAGGCGTCTTGCTCGTCCCTGGAAAGCCTGGCCAGCGGTCCGGGGTCGCGCAGGCCGGCCAGGTCGGGGTCGGCTTTCCAGTGCCGGAGGGTCTGCGCGATGAAGGCGCGCGCCTGCGGCGGGCCGCCCTCCAGGATCTTCGACCACGCCGTCACGTCGGACCTGAGCCAGCCGATCGCCTGCTTGCGCCGGCGCGTCCTGGCAGCCCCGTCGGGCGGTGGGTCGTCCTTGCCCTGGCCGCAGCCGGCCAGCGCCGCGGCGCAGGCGGCGTTGTAGCGGTGCTGGGCCTGCATGTCATCGGCCAGCTCGGGGCGGGCCCGGAAGGCCTCCTCCCAGAATCGAGCCGATGCGCTGTGGAGCTTCTTTTGATAGCACATCTGGGCCAGCACGAGCGATTCAGCGGGATCGGCGGGACGGGCCTTGCCGTTGAGGAATTCCGGCAACTTCTTCTCGAGTCCGGCCATCCGCTCGGCCTCGCTTACCCACTGGGCAGACGGAGGTCGCCAGCCCGGCTGCTTCGAGCCGAGTTCGTGGCCGCGCCGCAGCTCGGCGAGCGCCTCGGCATATGACCCCTTCAGGAGGAGGGCCCTGCCCAGATTGCAATGGCCGATCGCGAAGTTCGGATCGCGTCGCAGCAGCTCGCGAGACTCGGCGATCACCACATCGAACTCGGCACGCATGAACCGGGTATCGGCAAGGTTGATATGCGCGTCGACGTTGTCGGGCCTGATGCGGATGGCCTCTCGGAATTCGGCGATCGCCTCGGCGACTCGCCCCTTCTTTGCCAGGATGACGCCCAAGTTCGAGTGGGCCTCGGCGTAGGCAGGTCGGATCCGAATGGCGGCCCGAAGCTCGTCGAGGCCCGCGTCCAGCTTCCCTTGCTCGTACAGGATCCCACCGAGGTTGCTATGAGCTTCGGCAGAATCGGGCTTGAGCCGCAGGGCCTCGCGGTATTCGGCGGCAGCCTCCGCGGATCTCCCCTGATCGCGCAGGGCGACGCCGAGGTTGCTATGAGCCTCGACATAGTCGGGCCTGAGCCGCAGGGCCTCGCGATACTCGAGGATGGCCTCCTCGATCTTCCCCTGCCTGTAGAGGGCAAGGCCGAGGCTGTAGTGGGTCTCGACGTAGTCGGGTCGGATCCGAAGGGCGGCGCGGAGCTCGTCTACCCCCGCGTCGAGTTTCCCCTGCTCGCACAGTATCCCACCGAGGTTGCTATGAGCCTCGGCATAATCGGACTTGAGCCGCAGGGCCTCGAGGTATTCGGCGGCAGCCTCCGCGGATCTCCCCTGATCGCGCAGGGCGACGCCGAGGTTGAAATGGCCCATGGCGTCGTCCGGCTTGAGCCGGATCGCCTCGCGCAACTCGACGACGGCCGCGTCGAGCTTCCGCTGTTCCCGCAGCGCGTTGCCGAGATTGATGTGGGCGTTGACGTAGTCGGGCTTGAGGCGGATGGCCTCACGGAATTCGGTGATCGCCCCGTCGCGGTTTCCCTTCATGGCCAGGATGACGCCCCGTTCGGAGTGGACGTCAGCGTTGGCGGGTTGGATTCGAAGGGCTGCCCGGAGCTCGTCGTCGGCCGCATCCAGCTTTCCCTTGTCCCGTAGCTGTTTGCCGAGATTCCTGTGGGCGATGACGTTGTCGGGCCTGATGCGGATGGCCTCGCGGTATTCGGCGATCGCCTCGTCGACGCGCCCCTTCTTTGCCAGGATGACGCCCAGGTTGGTGTGGGCCTCGTCGTCGTCGGGTCGGATCCGGAGGGCGGCCCGGAGCTCCTCGAGGGCCTCGTCCAGCTTCCCCTGGTTCACCAGCACGACGGCGAGATTCCCGTGGGCGAACGCGTGGTTGGGCTTGATCCGGATCGCCTCGCGGAATTCGGCGGCGGCCTCGTCCGGCTTCCCCTGGCGTATGAGGACCTCGCCGAGGTTGTTGTGAGCCGCGGCGAAGTCGGGATCGAGCCGCAGGCTATGTCGGTACTCGGCGATCGCCTGTTCCGGCTTCCCCTGGCCGTGCAGCTCGTCGGCGAGGTTATAGTGGACCAGGTGCCAATCCGGGTCCAGTCGCATCGACGCCTGGAACTCGGTGATCGCTTCCGCCGGCCTCCCCAGCTCGCTGAGGGCCTCGCCCAGGTTGTTGTGCGCGAGGGCGGAGCCGGGGACGAGCCGCACCATGGCGCGGGCCTCGGCGGCGGCCTCCGCGAATCGCCGCAGTTGAAACAGGGCGACGTAGGCCGAGAGGTGGGCATCCGGATTATCGGGGTATCGTCCGATCTCGGCGCGTGCCCTCGCGACGGCCGCTTCGAGCACGGCGGACGCCTCCTGAACCCGTCCGCGGCTCTTGAGGGCCTTGCCCAGGCAGGAGAGATACTGCGTGTCTCCGGGCCGCAACCGTGTCAGGTCCCGGAACATGGCGATGGCCTGGTCCGCTTCCCCTTGTTCTTCCAGCCTGTGGGCCAGCATATGGGCCGCCACGGGTCGGATCGCGCGCATGGCGGTGTAATACCGGATCGCCTCGGCGGTCCGTCCCATCCGCCGGAGACACCGGGCCAAGTCCTCGTTCAGCCAGAGGTCATCCGGATGCCGCCCCAGGGCCTGGCGGAGCACGGACTCTGCCGCCTCTGGGTCCCCGGCGCCGAGCAGGGCGCCGCCCAGGAGGTCGAGGCTCGTCGCGGGCCATTCCTCGAGCTCGGCTGACCGGGCAAGGTCCTTCAAGCTCGTCAGCCGACGATCGCGCGCGTCGAATTGCAAGATCGCCCGGAGGCGATCGCGCCAGGGGTCGGGATCGACCAGGCGAGCGATCGCGACGAGGCGGCGTGTGCCGGGCTCGTCGTGCCGTCGAGCCCGGCGCACGGCCGCCCAGTCGTCGAGGGCGGTCGCGAGGGCCAGGCGCACCGTCGGTGGCCGCCCTGCGATCCGGGCCGCCGCCTCATCGGGCGGCGGGGCGACGACGTCCATCCCCGCCCGGCGGAATGCGGCGGCGTACCTGGCGTCGGTCGTTAAACCGTCGAGATCATCGCCCCGGGCGACGCGGATGTCCGCCAGCTCCTCCTGCAGATTTCGGTCCGTCCAGGCGGCGGCATCGGCCCGGGTGACGTTGTGGGCGAGGGCCGCCAGGCGGGCTCGGGCCGCCGGGTCGGGGGCGTCGGCGAGGAGGACCTCGAGCGCGCGGGCCGCCTCGCGGGCCGCGGCCCAGCGCGCCGGGTCGTCGCCGACGCGGCGGGCCTCGGCGTAGAGGGATTCGACGCCGGCCGACGCGCGATCGAGTTGGCGCGAGCGTTCGAGTCGCTGCCGGACCAGGTAGGACCAGCCGCCGCCGGCCAGCCCCGCGATGACCAGCACCGACGCCGCCAGAGCCACCGTCACCCGCCGCCGCTTCCGCTCCTCCTCGGCCCGCGTTTGCGCCGCCACCCGCGCCAGCTCCGCCGCCCGGAGGCGGTCCTGGACCCCGGCCTGGTAGGCCGACATCCGGCGGGCCACCTCGCCGGCGTCGCGGGGCCGCCGCTCGAGCTCGGGCGCGAGGCAGTCGCGGGCCAGGGGGGTCAGCTCGGCGTCGGCCTCGCAGGCATCGAGCCGGGCCATCGCGCCGGCGACGTCGCCCCGGGCGGCCTGGGCGCGGATCTCGTCCCGCGTCGAACCCGCGAAGGGCGGCCGGCCGGTCAGGATCTCGCAGAGGATCGCCCCCAGGCCGAAGACATCCGCCCGCTCGTCGACCCGGTCGAGTTCGCCCCGGGCCTGCTCGGGCGCCATGTACGACGGCGTGCCGAGCACGCTGCCCGGCTGCGAGTCGCCGCCGCTGCCGGGCGGGCCGCTCCGCGCGGTCTGGATGACGGTCTCCTCCCGCTCCAGGGCCCTGATCTCGTCGGCCACGCCGCCCTCGGCGAGGACCTTGGCCAGACCCCAGTCCACCACGTGGACCTCGCCGAACGAGCCGACCATCACGTTCGCCGGCTTGAGGTCGCGGTGGATCACCCGCCGGGCGTGCGCGTAGGCCACCGTCTGGCAGACCTGCTCGAAGATCCCCAGGAAGCGGGGGAGCTCATGGCCCGGGCCCGGCCGCTCGGCCAGGATCGCCGCCAGGGTACGCCCCTTCACCAGTTTCATGGTGAAATACGGCCAGCGGCCGGCGAGCATGCCCAGCTCGTGGACCGGGACGATCCCCGGATGCTGGAGCTGGCCGCCGATCCGGGCCTCCTCGACGAACCGACCCGCGATGTCCGGGTCGTTGCGATGGCGCGACTGGAGGACCTTCAGCGCCAGATCGCGGCCCAGGTCCACGTCCCGCGCCTTGAGCACGACCCCCATGCCGCCGCGGGCGATCTCGCCGAGTATCTGGTAGCGCCCGGCGGCCGACCCGTCCGGCGAATCCGGCAGGACGTCGCCGCCGACCCGCCCGATCGGCGGGCCGTCGTCCGGCGGTTCGGGGAGGAGCCGGTGCGAGGACAGGCCGTCAGGAGGCCAGAGCACCGTCGGGGAGTTGATCGCGTCGCCGTCCAGCTCGTACGGCGACGGGCCGGCGGGAGAGTCGGACGCATCGCTCAGGCCCGCCGCGAGGTGCATGACCCTCAGACAGGCGCGGAGCGGGCCGGCCAGCTCGGGGTGGGCAGCGACCAATCGGTCCGGGTCGGCCGGTCGGCCGGCCTCGAGCCCAGCCAGGTAGGACTCCAGCACCCGCGCCAGCGCGGCCTCCTCGGGCGATTCGCCGGTATCTCCGTTGACCGATCGATGAGCCTCGACGCTCATGGCGGCTCCTCCAGCAGTGTGCTCAGCCGCTGCATCGCCCGAGTCCACAGCACGCGAACGGCGCCGGGAGAACGGCCCAGGCGGGCGGCGATCTCGTTGAACGGGATGTGCTCGATGTTACGCAGGACGAACACCGTGCGATAGTCGGCGGGGAGCTTTTCCAGCGCGTCGGCCAGCAGGACGGATCGCTCGCGGCGGACGGCCATCGAGCTGGGCGATGGCAGCGAGTCGGCCAGCGCCTGCTGCGCGACGCCGCCGGCGCGCTCGAGCAGGTCCTCCAGCGCGACCTCGCGGCGCTGGCTGCGCACCGCAGCGCGGTGGTATTTTGCCTGGTCCGCGACCGTCCGGACCAGGATCTTCCGCAGCCAGGCCATGAATCCGGGCTCGTCGCCGCCGGCGAAATCGGTGAACTGGCGATGGGCCTTGAGGAACGTCTCCTGTACCAGGTCGGAGGCGTCGAGCTTCAATCCCAGCGGCTGGCCCATGATCGAACGCGCGATCAGCCGGAGGTAGTTGCGGTAGAGCTCCAGGAGCTGGCCCAGCGCGGCGGCGTCGCCGGCGCGGGCCTGGGCCAGCAGGAGCTCGGGAACGGCATCGGGTGGCATGGTCGCCCCTTGGCTATCGGGATCGAGGGATCGGCGTCGCGGTCGGGCGTTCGAGGCTTATGAGTCCGCCGCGCGGCATCGGGCACCCCTCAACGCCGCTTCCGACCCGGTAGCAGGGTATCGAGGAAGCCCGGGCTGTCCAGGGCCTGGGCGACCAGACCCCCGATGGGGATGATCGAGGGGACCACCGGCATCGAGCCGTCGAGGCCTGTCGACCTCCGGCCCGCCGCCGTGCCGGCGAGCGCGCCGCCGGGAGAAAGGCCCGCGGAGGAGACCTTCGCCGCCGCGTTCGAGGTGGAGAAGCTCGCGGTTGCGGTCGCGGTCACCGCCAACGTGCCCGAGTCCAGGGCGCCGTTCGGCGTGTAGCGAACCAGGGCCATCGCCTCGGCGCCGTTGCTGCTGGTGACGGCCATGGCCCCGTCCACGATCATGGTCTGGCTGTTGATCGTCTCCAGTCCGGCCAAGACATGGCCGTCGTGCAGGGAGTAGAGGACGTGCGTGGTCGCGACTCCGTTCGTGCCGAAGCTGGTGTCGGGCGTCCCGTCCGCGTTCAATCGCGCCGTGCCAAAGGCGGTGCTGGGGTACATACCGACCCAGCCCGCCGCCACGATCTGGCCGTTCGGCTGGATCAACGCGGTGCTGCCCCCCGAGCCGACGCCCATGTCGATCAGCGTGTAGCCGGTGCCGGACCCGAAGGTCGAATCGAGGGCGCCGCTCGGGTTGAAGCGGGCCACCAGCAGATCGGAGTAGCCGTTGGACCCCGTCGCCGACCCGACCTCCACGATCGCGCCATTGGGCTGGACCACGACGCTGGAGCCGGTGGCATGGCTGGTCGCCACGCCGGTCGGGGTGATCGGATCGATGGCGATCCCGCCGGTGCCGAATGACGAATCGATGGCCCCGGTCGCCAGGTAATGGGCCAGCGCCAGATCCTGTTCGTTGGTGGTCCAGGTGACCGAGCCGGAGCTCGCCGTCGTCTTGGTCCTGGTCACGTACGTGCCCGCGACGAGGATGCTGTTGTCCGACTCGAGGACAGCCCCGGACGGGGTGAAATACCTGTAGACCGTCGTCGTGCCGCCCTGGGAGTTGGTCGTGGTGGTCGAGGAATTCTTGGAGCTGTCCAGCACCGTCCCGGACTTGCCGAAGCCGGTGTTCAGCGCCCCGCTCGACTGGTAGAGCGCCAGGGCGACGGACGGGGTGAGGGAGTTGGCACCCGCGGAACCGACCGCCGCGACCTCGCCGTCGGAGCGAAGCAGCACGGTGCCGATCGTCGCCACCCCGGCGGACGATGGGAACGACGTCGTCACCTTGCCGCCGCTGCCGAAGGAGGTGTCCAGACTGCCGGCGCTATTGTAGCGGGCCAGCGCGAACTGCCCCTGATACGAATTCGTTTTGCTATTGTAGATCTGATCGCCTCCGCCGGCCACGATCTTGCCGTTCGCCTGGATCACGACGGAGTTGATTCCATCCAGGTGAGACTTGCCGAAGCTGGTGGTCACGAGCCCCCCGCTGCCGAAGCTCGTATCGATGGAGCCGACCGTGTTATAGCGCACCAACGAGAAGGCCGAACTGTTGGACTCGGACCCTGCCACGACGATCTTCTGATCGGCCGGCTGGATGGCGAGAGCGGACATGATCGGGGTGACACCGCCGATGGTTTGGGTCGTGACAATCCCGCCCGTCCCGAAGGACATCAGGGCGCGTCCTTCGAGTGACTCGACTCGACCGCGGAAGGATCTGCGGCGCGGGCCTGGCAGGCTCTTTCGGCGGCCCTGGAGTCCGCGACCCTGGTAGCGATCTGGGGTGGGGAGGACGACGGGGACCAGCATGGGGATGCCTCCAACGAAAGCGAGATGTCGGGATGATGCGACGGCTCCGTCGCTCCGTCCGAGCGGCCGGGCTCGGAGAGGCCCAGGGCCCGGATCGGGAACGGTCAGCAAAGGCGACCGGCACACCGGTTCTTGAATCCGGGTGCCGGATCGGACGGCTCACGTGCCGGCCGCGGTCGGGCCCGTCAGGTTGGCTGCACCATCCCGCCGGGCCGGGAGGGCCGGCGCCAGGGCCTCACGACGGCCCCGGGCAGTCCCCCCTGAAGTGACAGGACGAGAACGGCGCCGGGGTGTTACACCCCTCGATCGAAATGGGCCGAAATCCTCGTTCGCGCCCGCCCGGCCCAGGTGTTCGGGCGATGGACGTGAGGCCGCCGGCCCGATGTGCGGCCTCATCCGCGCCAGTCGGGCTGTCCAGCCCGAG
>DAIDHB010000277.1 GCA_027452145.1 Planctomycetales bacterium | reverse complement strand
AGCTCGGGCTTGGGGTCGAACAGGTCGACGTGCGACGGCCCGCCGTGCATGAACAGCGAGATCATCGCATTCGCGCGGGGCGCGAAGTGCGTGGCCTTCGGCTTCAGATCCATCGGCAGGTTCTCGCCGGGCTTCTTCGGCTCGCCGGCCAGGAGCAGCCCGTCCTGCGCGAGCAGGTGCGCGAGGGCAAAAGAGCCGACGCCGAAGGCCGAGTTCGCCAGGAAGGCACGCCGGCTGGAATTGCGGGGATCAGTCGACATAGAGGAACTCGTTCGATGTCAGGAGTTGCTGGCAGAGGTCCGCGAGCGCGGCGAGCTCGCGGTCGCCAGGGGTGTTCGTGCGGGTCATCTCGTCGAGCTGCGCCTTCAGGAACGCGCGGGCCAGCGCCCGCTCGTCGGCCGTGATCGGGCGCTGGTAGGCGAGCGTCCAGGCGCGAGCGAGCATCGCATCCGGGTCGGGCTTGCCGCCCTTCGCGGCGGGCGACCCGGAGCGGATGCGCGTCGCCATCGCCTTCGCATGGTCGAGGATGAAATCGCTGTTCATCAGCATCAAGGATTGCGGGGCCGAGGTGCTGGCAGTACGTCGGTCGCAGTTGACGGCCATCGCGGGCGCGTCGAACGCGGCGAGGAGCGAGACCGGCCGGGTTCGTTTGACCTCGAGGTAGAGGCTCCTGCGGGGCGAGTCGCCAGCGGCGTTCACCTGGCCGACGGCGTCCTCGGCGACCGGCACGGGCCGGCCGTAAAGCGTCGGGTCGAGCCGGCCGCTGGTAAAGAGCACGCGGTCGCGGAGCGCCTCGGCGTCGAGGCGGCGGACGGGATAGCGGGCGTACCAGGCGTCGAGCGCGGTGTCGCCGGCCGAGGTGCGCCGGGACGACTGGCGGTAGGCCGACGAGGTCAGGATCAGGCGGTGCATCTGCTTGAGGCTCCAGCCCTGGTGGACCAGCTCGGTGGCGAGCCAGTCCAGCAGCTCGGGATGGGTGGGCCGGGTGCCGAGGGCGCCGAAGTCGCCGGCGGATTCGACCAGGCCGCGGCCGAAGTGGTGCATCCAGATCCGGTTGACCAGCACGCGGCCGACGAGCGGATGGCGGCCGTCGACGAGGTGCCGGGCGTAGGCGAGGCGCCGGCCGGAGGTCGGCAGCTTCGGGTCCTTGCCCGCGACCTCGAACCGCCCGCCGGGCGGCGCGGCGATCGTCAGGTCGCCGGGGAGGACGGCCGTGGTCGGCTGGCGATGGTCGCCGCGGTAGAAGACGTGCGTGATCGGGACACGGCCGGGGACCTCGTCGAGGACGCTCACGAAATCCTCGATGGGCTTTTTGGCCCGGACGGCGGCGATCTTCTCGCGCTCCTTCTTGAGGTCGTCGGCCGCGGGCTGGTTGTATTGATACAGCACGCCCTCGCTGATGTTCACACTCGGATTCGACGCGAGCAACTTCTTCTGCTCGGCGGTGCGCTTCGCCTCGGGGGTCTTGCGGGCGTCGCGGAGCTTGCCGCGCAACGCGTCGGGGAACTTCGTCAGCTCCTTTTCGAGCGCCTCGTCGAGGTAGCGGGCGACCTTCGGCTCGAGGGCCTTCTCGAGCTTCTGGGCGTCGGCCTCGATCGCGGCCGAGCGGGCGCGGTCGGCGTCGGTGGCCAGCGAGACGAGGCGCTGCGATGGCCGTCGCCACTGGGACGGGTCGAGGGCTGGCTCGAAGACGGCGCGGAGGCGGTAATAATCCGCCTGCGGGATCGGGTCGTACTTGTGGTCGTGGCACTGCGCGCAGCCGACGGTGAGCCCCAGGAACGTCGAGCCGACGATCTTGAGCGTGTCGGCGACGACCTGGTTCGACGCGAGGGCCAGGTCGGGCGCGCCCGAGGACGTGGCGTCTGCGGCCATGCGCAGGAAGCCCGTCGCGGCCAGCAGCTCGGCCTGGTCGGGTTTGAGGTTGGTCCAGGGGCGCGGGACCAGCTCGTCGCCGGCGAGCTGCTCGACGATGAAGCGGTCGAGCGGTTTGTCGGCGTTGAACGAGCGGACGACGTAATCGCGGTACCTGTACGAATAGGGGCGAGGGGTATCCTCGGTGCCGTCGCCGTCGGAGTCGGCGTAGCCGGCGACATCCAGCCAGTGCCGCGCCCAGCGCTCACCGTAATGGGGCGAGTCGAGCAGGCGGTCGATGGCGCGCTCATAGGCACCGGGCCGGCGGTCGTTCCGGAACGCGGCCAGGTCGTCGGGCGAGGGGGGCAGGCCGGTCAGGTCGAGCGCCGCGCGGCGGAGGAGCGTCGTCCGGTCGGCCTCGGGCGAGAAGGTCGCCCCGTGATGGCGGAGCTCGGCCAGCAAAAAGGCATCGATCGGCGTGCGGACCCGCGCGGCGTCCTCGGGTGCGACCGCGGGCGGATCGGGCCGGTGGACGGGCTGGAAGGCCCAGAAGGCGCGCTCCTCGGGCGTGATGTCGATCCCCGGAGGCAGGCTTTCGGGCTCGGCCCGGAGCGTCTTCGCCCCCGCGGCGATCCAGCGCTCGATGATGGCGGCCTGGTCGGGCGGGAGCTTCTTCTCGCCGGGCGGCATCTCGCCGTCGCGCACCCGGTCGAGCAGCGGGCTCTCGTCCGGTTTCCCTGGCACCACGGCCGCGCCGGTCTTGCCGCCGCGGCGTGCGGTCCGCGCCAGGCGGAGGTACAGCTTGCCTTTCAGCTCGGAGCCACCACCGTGACAGTCCAGGCAATACGCCTTGAAGATCGGCCGGACGTCCCGCTCGAACGTCGGCGGCGCGTGGCCGTCGCCACCCTGGGCCGCGGCGGCCGTCGCGAACAGGCCGATCGCCGCGATCAGCCCCTGCCGGGTCGGGTGCATGTCGAACTCCTGTAACCTCGCTCCATCCGGTCCGGACCTCTCGGTTAAATTATTGTTGAAAATCCGGGATTTCGCAAGCCGAACCGAGGGCGGCGAGGTTCGCCACGTCCCGTCGGCTGACGGGGCGGCGGGGGGGGGGCGCGCAGCGAGAGGGCCCCTGGTCGCCGCGGTTGGCGACGGCCAGGGGCCCTTTCCGATGGGATGGATCGTATTTCGACGGTAACGACGGGCCGGGGATTCGGAGCAGCCTGCGAACCGATGGCCCCGGCGGCGTCGGGTTCAGGCCGCCTTGCGGTTGCGGCGGGCGCGGTGGACGAGGGCCAGGGCGCCCAGGACGCCGGTCCAGCCGATGATCGTGGCCGGCTCGGGGGCGGGCACCTGGTCGATGGTGCCGCCGGTCGGGGCGTAGGCCTGCGGGTAGCCGACCTGGGGATCGGCGTTCTGGATGCTGACGAACGGCATCGTCGTGCTCTTGTCGTTGGTGATCACGACGATGGTGCCGCCGGTGGCTCCGGCCTGGAGCGGGCCCGTGTTGGCGGTGGCGTCCAGGTACTGGAACGTCAGCGAGCCGGTATTGGTGCCGGGCTGCCAGGCGATCGAGGCCGGGACCTGGACGGTGCTGCCCGGGGCGGCCTGGGGGACGCTGATCTGGCCGACCTGGCCGTCGGTGACGACGAAGACCGACGAGTTGGAGCCGCCGTTGAGGCTCACCGGGACCGGCGTGGCGTTGAACTGGAGCGAGGCGCTGTTGACGCTCGTCGCCGTGCCCGTGCTGTCAGCGACGTTCTTGACGCCGAACTGGTAGGCGTAGGCGGTCAGCCCGCTGTACGCTCCCGTGCCCTGGAACACCTGCGATTCGACGACGCCGCTCGTCGGCGTGTTCATGAACGTGTAGGTGTTTGTGAGGACGCCGGTCGTCGCGGTGAAGTCCTGATTGAACTGCGCGGCGGTGAGATTCGCGGGCGCCAGTGCCTGGACGACGGGCGAGGCGTTGCCCGTCATGGAGTCGGCTTGGGCGGTCGGGGCGGCCAGGCTCAGCACAAGACCAGCCCCCAGGGCGAGAGCGAAAGTGAACTTGTTCATTCTAGCGATCTTCCAGGGTTGATCCGGGTGGTTCGTCACATTACGAACCGTCATGAGCGAGTCAATCCGTAACTCGACTCGCCGGCCGGAGAACGTCTCCGGTCGGGCCCCGCGGGCCAAGGTCTCGTCGAGCGCGGGTCGGAGGTCCGGCCGGGCACGACGTGCGCCCGTTCCCGACCTTCCCGGGTCCCGACCCCTCCGGCCGCCGGCTCGCGAACCCCCACCGGCATGTCTGCCAGGCGAGCGGCCCTCGACTTCGTCCGGTGGCGACGGCGTCCGCGTGGGACGCTCCGTTCGCCCGGGAATGAGACCCTTGCAACTAACGATCTGCCTTGGACCCGACGCTGATCTTGCCAAGGCGCCGGGGACATTAGCAGCAACCCGGAAGACGGTCAACCCGACTTGAGAGAATTTGGCCCGGGGTCTCCGGATTCTTCGTGCGAGGGCGATGTGGGTCATTCCCGGCGGTTCCGGCTCGGCCGGATTCTCGCCGGGCCCGGAGGGTTCCTCCGGGAGGGCGAGCCTCCCGGCGAGCCGGGACACGCAGGAAGCCGCGCACCATCCCAGCTCGGCAGGAGGCTCGCCCTCCCGATCCTGAGACGATCGCTTAGCGCGACGGCGACTCGACGGCCGTCGATCCCGGGCGGGACTCGACGCCGATTCCGAGCGGGTCGTCGCCCAGGGCCGGCGAGGGCGTCGGCTCGGTGCCGGTCCTGGCCGGTGGGGCCGATGCACCCTTCGGCTCGTCGAGGATTCCCGCCATGTCGGCGGCCATGGCCACCGGGACGAGCGGGGCGTCCGGAGCCGTCGCGGCCGGCGAGGGCTCCGGCGGCAGGAGGGGCAGGGGGGCCTCGTCGTCGGCGAGCACCGGCGGGCCGACGGGCAGCCCGGCGCGCTGCCGAGCCCTGTAGAAACGGTAGAGCAGCCAGCTCCCGATCCCCACCGCGACACCCACCACGACCCACTGCTGCGCCTTGTGGATGCCCTGGTGAATCTGGTAGGCGAACAGGTAGCCCAGCCCGAACATCAGCGTCGTGCTGAGCGTGGCGGCGACCAGGTCAGTCACCAGCAGCTTGAGCGCGGGCAGCTTCAGAATCCCGGCGGTCAGGTAGGCGGCCGTGCGGAACCCCGGCACGAACCGGCCCGAGACCAGGATCTTGAACCCGTGCCGGTGGAAGTATCCCTTGATCTGCGCCTCGCGCTGGCGAGTCAGCAGCCGGCGGGTGAGCGGGAGCTTCAGGACCTTCTCGCCGTAGAAGAACCCCAGCAGGTAGACGACGAGGTCGCCGAGCAGGACCCCGGCCATGCAGCTCGCGAAGGCCGGGATGATCGTCATCTGGCCGTTGCGGGACAGCACGGCCGCGATGATGATCGGCACCTCCTCGGGGATCGGCAGGCCCAGCCCCCCGAGGATCAGGATCAGGGCGATCCCCACGTAGCCGTACTTTCCGATCAATTCTTCCGCCAAGCCAATCCCCCGCCCGACCCCGACTGCCTGCCTGCATGGATGACGGCCGGTCCTGGAGACCCGCCGCGGCTCGCCGGTATCATAACCGGAACCCGCCCGGCCGGCAGCGCCACGCGGGCGAATCGGGCCGGACGGGATCGGTGGCGGCGGGGGTGTGGCGATCTCGCCCCGGCCCCCGGGCCTGCCGGGGGGCCGATTGGTCTCCTCCGCCCGGTCAAGAGCCGGTAAAATCGATTCCGCCCCCCGGTTCGGGGGCGATTCCTCCCGCCAGCGGAGCGCCGCGATGGCCATCACGCGCTACTCGGTCGACGACTACGAGGAGATGGTCCGGCTCGGGGCGCTCTCCGAGAACGATCGGGTTGAGCTCATCCGGGGGGAGATCCTCACGAAGATGCCCATCGGACCCAGGCATGCGGCCAGCGTGACAGGACTGAACGAGGCGCTCGGACCCCAGTGTGCCGGCCGGGCGACTTTGAGGATTCAGGATCCGATCCGCTTGCCCGACAGCGAGCCCGAGCCGGATCTGTCCGTCGTGCGACGACGTGCCGACCGGTATGCGTCGGGCCACCCCCGACCGGCGGACATTCTCCTGATCGCCGAGGTCTCCGACTCGTCGCTGGACGAGGACCGGACGGTCAAGAAGACGCTTTACGCCGAGGCGGGGATCGTCGAGTACTGGATCGTCAACCTGGTGGACGACTGCCTGGAGGTCCACCGCGACCCGCAGCCGGACGGGACCTATCGCGATGTGCGGGTCCTCCGCAGGGGTGACGTGGCCGATATCGCCGGGCTGCCGGGGGTCGTCGTGGCCGTCGCCGAGATCCTCTGAGTGGCCACCGGCGCCCCTGCCTCGCGGATATGAGGTTGCAAGAACCCGCGCCGGTCGGTCTTGACCGATTCGGGGCCGGGGATTATGGTCTCGCACACCCCAAGGAAGGGATTCCGGCGGTGGCGGCGCGGGCGGAACGGACGATCGGTCGGACGATCGGCCCGGTTTCCGGCCCGCGGGGCGGCGAAGGATCTCGCCGCAACAGGTCGCGCCGGAGCGAGCGCATGCCGCGATCTCATGGAGGAGATGACCCATGCCGTCCCCGGAGTACCGGGCTGACGGACGTCGACGCGCCAGGGTGCGCGGGCCCGTCCGATTCAAGCTCGAATCCCTCGAACGCCGCGACCTGATGGCCGCCCACGGCGGCTCCAACCTGCCCGACCTGGTCAACTCGGCCTTGCAGGTCTCCAGCAGCGTCTCGGACTGGGGCGGGCCGCTCGAGGTCAGCGGCAAGGTCACCAACCAGGGCGGCGCGACCACGACGGCGCCGCTGGATGTCGCGATCTACGCGTCGCCCGTCCGGGGGATCAACAAGTACTCGGTGCCCCTCGGGGATGTGACGATCCCCGCCGGGATCGCGCCCGGGCAGAGCGTCGACTACCAGACGCCGGTGACGGTCCCCTCGACGCCGGTGCCCGACGTGGGCAGCAGCGGCGGCACGATGTACGTCACCGCCTGGGTCAATCCGAATAATACGATCGCCGAGAGCAACACGCGGAACAACCGCGACCTCGGGCCGCCGTACGACGTGGCCCCCGTCGCGATCCAGGCCCCGCAGCCGTCAAACCTGGTCGGCACGACGCTGGCGGTCAGCCCCTCCAACCCGACCTGGGGCAGCACGATCACGGTGACGGCCCAGGTCACCAACAAGGGCTCGGGCAGCTCGCCGCAGACACAGGCGCTCCTGTCGCTCACCCCGACCGGGCTGAACTACGGCAATGCGACGACCGTCGGCATCGGCACGCTGACCATCCCGCCGCTGGGCCCGTACCAGACCTACAACGTCGTGCAGAACATCACGCTGCCGGCCGTCGAGCCGCTGGCGATCGCCAACTACACGAACTTCGGCCTGACGATGACCCAGGACGCCAACTACGTCACCAACGACCTGTATCCGAATGTGCCGAATCAGGGGGTCGGATACGACCAGACGGCGATGAGCATCACGACCAGCCCGACCTCGACGGCGACGGCCGGCCCGCTTCCCGACCTGGCGGCTTCGTCGGTGATGGGCCCGACCAGCACGATCCGGTGGGGCCAGTCGTTCCCGGTCAGCACGCTCGTGCAGAACCTCGGCCAGGGCGCGGCCGGGCCGTTCCAGGTGGACTTCCTGCTCACCGGCAGCAACGGGGCGATCAACAACGCCATTTACCTGGGCCAGGCGACCATCAACGGCCTGGCCGCCGGGGCCAGCCAGACGATCAACCAGACGCTCACGCTGCCGGTCCGCGTGCCGTCCGGCGTGAACCTCGGCAACGTCGGCTATGCCCGCGTGGCCGAGATCGTCGATCCCAGCAACTTCATCAACGAGACGCTCAAGAGCAACAACGAGTCGGTCTCGGCGCCGTTCATCGTCCGCCTGCCGGGCAACGCCACGACCGTGCCGACCACGCCGGCCGCCGGCGCGCTCCCCTCGGTCCAGAGCGTCGCGCAGCGTGCCCAGGTCGCGGCCAGGACCCAGGCCGCCCTGAAGCGAGCCGCCTGGCTCGCCAGCCGGCGGGTCGCCCACCCCCACAAGCTCACCCGCCACGCGCCGCCGAAAACGAATGGCTTCCTGAACAAGGCCGTCAGCCTGGGCAACGAGCTCTACAAGCTTCCACACCAGGCCGTCAGCGCGATCTCGAAGTCGATCTGAATGACACCGCCGGAGAAACAATATCTCACACACACACAAGTGGCTCGCCGGATGACAGGTCCGTGCAGCTTGCCCGGTGGCACTTCTCGGTGCCATCGGGCGAGTTCACGGTGCACGCGCAACCAGCACAACCCAAGCATCTTCCGTCAATTTCGCGGCGTTTCGGATACCAAACCCGGAAACTTGAGACAAAATTGGAGTCGACGAGGGGATTTATTGAAACGAGCCGTGCACCTGGCTATGCTTTGCAACGTCGACCGGGTCGGCGCGGCAAGCTGGGCAATCGGGCCCGCGAGGGTCCTGGGCGAGGCGGTAAGGACTGAGGCACGCAGGACGTAGGTCGCCACTGGAGGCACCCTGAGATGACGTTCGACCGGTTGCAAGTACCTCTGAGCGCGGCGCCAAGCCGGACCCGGCCGCTGGTCGAGGCGAGATTTATCCCCCGCCAGTACGAGCCGAACTATGCGTATCCCTTGCTCGTCCAGTTTCATTCGCGGGGCAGCGACGAGGAGCAGCTCGTACGGGCGATGCCGGCGTTGAGCTGGCGGAATTACGTGGGGTTGGCGCTGCGAGGGC
>DAIDHB010000276.1 GCA_027452145.1 Planctomycetales bacterium | reverse complement strand
CGGACTCGAACGAATGCTCGGCGTACACGTCCATCCCCGTGACCCCGAGGTGGCAGCGGCCCTCGAGCACCTGGATCACTATATCCGTCGGCCGCATGAAGACGACGTGGAACCGCGGGTGGCCGACGATCGTCGCCTCATACTGTCGGTCGCTGGCGCGCCGGACCTTGTATCCCGCCGATTTGAGCAGGTCGATGATGCCCTCATACAGGTGCCCCTTCGAGGGGACCGCCAGTCGGATCGGGCCGGATTCGGATTCGTGTGCCGGTGAATTCATGGTCATGATCGGGCCTTCCCGCGCGGGTTATTGGCATCGAGGACCTCGGCGAGCCGCTCGAGGCCGAACGCGAAGCCGACGCCCCGGCTGTCGCGCCCCGCGCCGGCGCCGAGCACCTGCGCCAGCCCGTCGTACCGGCCGCCGCCGCAGACGTCCAGCGGGCCGGAATCGGTGGCGACGACCAGCTCGAAGATCATCTGCGAGTAGAATCCGATCCCGCGGCCGAAGCCCAGGTCGAGCTCCAGCCGGTCGGGGTCGATCCCCTGCGCGACCAGGCGATCGACCAGGTCGTGCAGCGCGGCGATCGAATGCGGTGCGATCGTCGCCAGCCCCGAGGAGAGCCGGGCGAGGACGTCGCGCGCCGGCCCTCGCTGCTCGGCCAGGCGGTGGACCTGGTCGCGGACCCGGCCGAGCAGGTCGTCGAGGCGATGGCCCAGGTCCCACTTGCGCCGCATCCGGTCGATGATCTCGTGCCCCGAGCGACGGCCGGTGACATTGGGCACGAGCTGGCGGAACAGGCGATCGACGCCCGCGGCGCCCGACGAGCCCACGGCCGGCACGATCTCCTCGACATCCTCGCCGGGCCGGAGCCAGCCGGCGAGTCGGTCGAGGGCCGCCTCGAGCGCCACGACCCGGCCGCCCTCGGCGGCCGCGGCGCTGAGGATCTCGACGAGCGCCGCGGCGGCCGTCGGGGGAAGCTCGGTCCCCTCGAGGATCTCGACGATCAGGCCGACGTGGCCGAGGCGGATTCTCGCACCGGCGACGCCCGCGTCGGCCAGCGCCCGGTCGGCCAGGGCGATGACCTCGGCGTCGGCGGCCGGGCCCTCGGCGCCGAGCATCTCGACGCCGACCTGGGTGAACTCGCGGAGCCGCATGGGGTCCGCGCCCGGCCCGTCCTCGCGGCGGAACACCGGGCCCGACAGGCTGACGCGCCAGGGCAGGGGAGGCGGCTCGGGCGCCTCGGCGTAGGCGCGCACCACGCTGGCGGTCAGCTCGGGCCGGAGGCAGACCCCCGACGACCCCGCGTCGGCCAGCTCGAACAGCTTCGACACGATCCCCGCGCCGCTCTTGCGCTCGTGCAGCTCGATGTACTCGAGCACCGGCGTGCGGATGCGCAGGTAGCCCGCGCGGGCGAACGAGTCGAACAGCACCAACTCGAGCGCCGACAGCCGGGCGCAATCGCTCGTCAGCCAGTCGCGCGTGCCGGGGACCAGGCCCACCGGGCGCTCGGCACCGGCGGGCGGAGAAGCGGCGGCGGCCGGCCGGCCTGTCGTTGGCGTTCGCGGAGTCGCGGTCATGCTCCGGCCTCCTGCATCCTGATGACCTCGAGCGCGCTCTGGACCGAATCCTCGATCACCGATTGATCAAGCCCTTTATCCTCGAGCCGGGTGGCGAGGTTGCGCAGGTTGAACACGCCGCGGGAGGCCTCATCCGGCCCGACGATCACCGCCAGCTTGTGGCCTCGCGACGAGCCGTAGCCCATCTGCTTGCCGATCGAGATCGGGTCGGGATAGACCTCGGCGCCGATGCCGGCGGCACGCAGGCGGGCCGCCAGGGCGAACGGTGTGACGGGCTCGACGCCGGGGAACTGAGCGACCAGCACCGGGGCGGTCGTCCCCGACGCCTTCAGCCAGCCCGCCTCGTCCATCAGGGCGAGCAGCCGGTCGAGGCCGATCGACGCCCCCACGCCGGGCAGGCGCCGGCTCGTGAACAGGCTCGCCAGGTTGTCATAGCGCCCGCCCGAGGCGATGCTGCCGAACTTCTCCCAGCCCTGGACCGTCGTCTCGAAGACGGTGCCGGTGTAATAGTCGAGCCCGCGCGCCAGCCCCAGGTCGATCGCCAGCCGATCGCGCGGCACGCCCGCGGCGTCGAGCAGCGCGAGCACCGTGCGGAGCGTGCTGATCCCGTGCGCGACGGCCTGGTCCGAGCCCAGACTGCTCTCCACGCCGTCAAGCACCTCGGCCCCGCCGCGCCCGGACTCGGCGAAGTCGAGCACGCGCCGGGCCTGGTCGTTGGCCAGCCCCGGCCCGCCCTCGCCCGTGGGCCGCTCGAGCTCGCCGATCACGGCGTCCCGGCCGATCTTGGCCAGCTTGTCGAGCGAGCGGAGCACCTGGCCGGTCAGGCCAGCCAGGCCGTGCGCGTTCAAAAAGCCGTCGAGGATCTTGCGGTGGTTCAGCGTGATCGTGAACCCCGGCACCCCGGCCGCGTCGAGCGCGGCGTGGATGACCTGGGCGGTCTCGGCATCGGCGACGGGGCTCTCGGTGCCGATCGTGTCGAAGTCGCACTGGACGAACTCGCGGAACCGCCCCTTCGCCGGCCGCTCGCCGCGGAAGACCGAGCCGATCGCGTACCGCTTGAACGGCGTGCGCAGCTCGTCGATGTGCTTCGCCGCGAACCGGGCGAGTGGCACGGTCAGGTCGAAGCGGAGCGCCAGCTCGCCGGGCGTGCCCCCCTTGTTCGTCACCTCGAAGATCTGCCGCAGCACCTCGTCGGACCCGGCCCCCTTGCCGGTGAGCACCTCCATCCGCTCGATGTGCGGCGTCTCGATCGGCATGAACCCGAAGGCGCCAAACGTCCGGCGGAAGGCCGCCAGCATGCGCTCTCGGGGGATCATCACGGACGGCGGCAGGTCTCTCAGCCCGCCGGCTACTCGAGGATCGATCATGGATGTCCGGCTTTCATCAAGGGTTCTGTCATTCCTGCGGACCCAGGATTGTACCATCCCGACTGCGCGGACATCATCGGCCGGACGAGTCGGCAACGTCCGCCGCTCCGCCAGGGCCGGCCGCGGCTCGGTCAAGTTCCGGGTGGAAACCAGGAATGGCAAGCGAGATACGAGCGCGGCAAGGCCCGATCCCGGTCGCGATACGTGGAAGATCGCGACCAGCCGGGCAGGTCAGTAATAGACCCGTTTCTCGGCCCAGGACGAGCCGAAGCAGACATATCCCCGGCCCTCGGCCTTCATCCACGCGATGAATCGCCCGTCGAGGCGGCTGAACACGAGCGTGCGGTAGACGCCCGGGACCCGGGGACGGATCGACTGGGCGTGGGGATCGGCGAGGTCGAACTCATAAACCTGCGACGGCGGGCCGAGACGCGACTCAATCGCCGACTGGGACCAGCCGATCATCCCGCCCGCCCGATCCCAGGCGGGGACATGGACAAAGGCGAGGAAAAAACGCAGGCCCACCGCGGCGAAAAGCACCAGCGCGAGCAGGACCTTCAGGCGTATCTGGATGCGCATCCGCATTGGGCGGGTCCCCCGGGCTGGCGATCACCCGCCCGTTATTCGGGGCGCCGCCCCGATTATTGGTTTGCCGGAGGCTCAGGGACCGGCCGCCGGGGCGATCGCGCAGGAGGACTGGCGATTGGACCATTCGGTCTGCACCAGGTAGGGTCCGAGGCGGGCGGCGTCCTGATTGCAGATGTCGCCGATCTCGTTGCCGGTATTGTCGTCCCACCAGGTGTTGAGCGTCGGGTCGGTGATCGCCTCGCAAAGTTCGTGGCTGCTGACCTCGGTGAGCGTGTCGAGGAAATCGCCGGGCAGCACGCAGCCGGGGCAGTTGACGTAGGGAATCACGGCGTAATAGACGCCTCCGTTGTTGTTGTGATAGCCGCAGAGCTGGCTGCACGACCTGTCGCCGTTGGAGTCGACGACAACGACGCCGGGCGGCAGGTAGACGAAATACAGCGTGTTCTCGGTGGTGGCCGGCACGGTGCCGGCGGCGATCCAGGCGGCGAGGGCCGACTGGATCTGCGCGTCGGTCACCTGCGAACCCGCCGCCGTCGACGAACCGGGCTCGCTATCGGTGATCCGGACCGATTGCAGCCGCTTGCCGTGACCGATGGGGGTTGACGAGGTTCCGTACTCGGCGAGCAGGTCCATGAGCGAGCTGGTGGTGATGAAGTCGAAGAACGAGTCGAGCTGGGTCGAGATCGGGCCGTTCGTGGCATCCGACCACGCCGCGCCCCAGTAAATCGGCACGACCTCGACGGAGCCGATCACCGGTCCGCCGTGGTTGCTCAGGCTGGGTCCGGCCGCGCCGGCGACGGGAGCGGCCAGGCCGTGGGCGACGAAGCTCCTGGGAGGGACGATCGAGCGGGGACGGTTCATAAAACGCTCCTTACATCGAGAACACGCCGGGAACACGACCTGATCGTACTCATCTCCGTACCGTTGCAACCGGCGGTCGCACGCGCAACCCGCCGGGACTCCATCGCGTCAAACCATCGTCGCGGGCTCATCACGAGGGACTCGCCGCGCGCCTCGGCCGCATCAGCCATCGAATGGGTCTCCGGAGGATCCAGCCGAGGATCAGGATGCTGCCCGCCAGCTCCACGCCCGGCACCAGCGCGAACGCCCAGCCCGTGCGATCATAATGCCCCGGTGGCGGCATCGTGCGAATGTCGTACCCGATCCACGACGCGGCCACCAGGGCCGAGCAGACGACCAGGAGCGCGGCCAGGACCAGGAGCCGTCTCCAGCGCAGGCGGACCAGGCTCGAGCCGGTCGCGATCGCGAATGCCACCAGCGGGGCGCCGGCCAGCGTGGCCACGACGTACGCCGCTCGCATCGACATGATGGGCCCGTTCGCCATCTGCTGCAACAACGGCTCGAAGACGTGCAGCCCGTATAGCGGCACCGCGGCGGCAAGTGGAAGCACGAGCAACACTCGCATCGTCCACGGCCTACGCCGCGCGGCCAGCTTCAGCAGGCCCAGCGGGATCGCCAGGTTCACCACCGCCAGGAGGACCAGCTTGAGAATCTCCGTCACGTCCACCAGCGCAACCCAGGGAAGCGGCCGCTGCCAGCGTGGGTCGGCCCCGGGCGAGCCTGGCGGGCGACCCACGGCGACGAGGTCGCGCTCGGGCGTGTCGGGCAGCATGCGGTAGCAAACCGACTCCTGCCCGTCCTCGACGCGCCAGAGCAGCGGCCGGCGGGGATCGCGGGATTCGAGATAAGTGACCTGCTTCCGAACGCCGAAGTTCTGTCGGGGGCCCCGCCCCAGGCGGCGGCCGTCGGGGCCGTTGTACACCAGGCCGCTGGGCATGATGACGAGGCCCGGCCGATCGGGCAGGGCGGGCATCGCCATCCAGGTGAGTCCAGGATTCCCCCACTGGTTGCGGGAGTCCACCGGATTGGCCCAGAGCGGCTTCAGGTCGGGGCCGAAAACCCGGAGGTCGCCCCACGTGAAGACGACCAGCTCGTCCAGGCCGTCGCCGGTGAGGTCCACGGCCGTCAGCTCGTACTGCAATACTCCGGGCAGCTCGCGGCGGGCGACCTCGTGACCCCGGCCGTCGAGCAGTACGAGGGCCGCCGGCGCGGGCGACCGGCTCCCGACGACGACCGCCTTGCGGCCGTCCTTCGCCACGGTGACGAGGGAGGCCACGTCGCCGGTCGGGATCGGCGGCAGCACCGCGCGGGGCGGGGCGCCCGGTGGGGTGGGCAACCGGGCGGGCGGCGGAGTCGGGCCGCCCGTCGCGACCGGCTGCGGTTTCGGGGCGGCGGCCGGCCACTTCCACCGGACGCTCCCATCACGGCCATCGAGCGCGGTGAACGTCGTGCTCGATCCGGATTTCGAGACCCCGGTCCTCGCCAGCACCACCTCGGCGCGGCCGTCCCCATCCAGGTCGCCGGCCAGGACCGAATCCTGCTCCACCGAGAACGGGTTGGCGTCGATCGGATGGATCCACAGTGCCCGGCCGGTGGCGAGCGAGAAGGCCCTCAGGCCGTTGAGCATCGTGCCCCTGTCGTCGACGGACGATCCGAGGACCAGGATCTCCGGCGAACCGTCGCCGTCCACGTCGGCCATCGGCGGGGCCGCGGCGTCGCCGACGGGTGCGTATTGCGGCCCGGTAGCGCCGCGGATCAGCGAGATATCCCAGACAACCCGGCCGTCGCGGCCGGAGAGCCGGGTCAGCCGCTCTTCCCTCATCGCCGCGGCAGGCGGCCCCGACGAGCTGGCAGCACGCTGGGAAAAGCTGCGGACGAGGATGTCGGGCCGGCCGCCGGGCTCGATCGCGACCGCCAGGGGAGGGCGTGAGACGTCGATGTAAGGGCCGTCCGTGCCGGTCGATCCGGCGGGCATCGGGCCGGCCGACCAGAGGAAACGGCCCGTCCGGCCCGACAGGGCCCGCACCGGAAGGTGGGGCGCCGCGGCCGACGGGCCGGCCGCCGTCGAGTTCAGTGAGGTGATGACAAGGTCGCCCGTGCCATCACCGTCGAGGTCGCCGGCTGGCGCGGGCAGGGCCGTCAGCCTGTCGAAGAAGTACTGGCCGACGCCGAACCACGACCAGGGCGAGCCCAGCCGGGACTTCCAGAGCACATGACCGTCCGCACCCGAGCGGGCGACGACCGTCGGGTCGCTGGTTGGGTCGAGGTGGAGTCCGTCGCCCGGAACGATCTCGACGGGCAGGACGTCGGCAACGCCGTCGCCATCCAGGTCGCCGCCGGCCTGCGATCTCGAGACCCCGAACATGATCGAGCCCGACCCCAGCGCCCGCCAGACCTCCGGCAAGGTACCCGGGAATGCCGCCACTTCGTCCCCGACTTCACCCCAGAGATCGAGCACGCCGTCGCCATCGAGGTCGGCCGCGCGGGGATCGCCCAGGCCGGGGACGACGTGGCGCTCGCGCCCGGTGGACGCCTCCAGGACATGGACGATGGGAACCGTTGATAGCCCGAATGGGTTATCGCCCCCGGCATCAGGATCGTACCGATCGGCCGGGACGGCCAGGAGCGGCAGGCCGTCGGGACCGCGGCCGTACCACACGGGGCCATGAACGCCGACGTAGGCCGCCGTCGAGGGACTCTCGTGCCAGGACCAGAGCGGATGGCCGTCCTTGCCCGACAGGGCGTCGACATAGAGCCAGAGGAGAGGTTCTGGATAAGAATCCGACGACGCGTAGTCCGGCTGCCCGTCGCACCAGGCCAGGATCACCTCGCGGATTCCGTCGCCGTCGAGGTCGGGGGCGTCGACGCATTGGGTCCGGTCGTCGTATCGGCCGGGATTCGGCCGCATGGGGCGAGTCCAGAGCGCCCGGCCCGTCCGGCCATCGAGCCGGCGCACCCCGCGATAGCCGGGCCCCGGCGGCATCGGGCCGTCGTCGGGGACGATCACCGCGGTCGTGCCGGCCGAGTCGAGCCGGACCAGCCAGGTCCAGTCGGCGGCCGGGTCGAGGTTCTCCGCCTCCAGGGAGATCGTCATGGGGGCCGTCCAGAGCGGCTTCCGGCCCGTGAGCGAATAGGCCGAGAGCGCCTGGCCGCTTCCGCCCACGGCGGGCATCAGCGCCAGCAGCTCGGGCTCGCCGTCGCCGTCGAGGTCGCCGTACTGCACCGGGCGCACCGGCTCAGATCCCAGATCGATCGGCTCTCCCCGAAAGCCGCCCGTCGCCGGGTCCAGGCCGATCCAGCGCGAGCCCAGAACAAAGGCGACCGTCGAGGCGCTCCGGCCGCGCACCAGCACGGCACGCCGGTCGACCTGGCCGTCACGATCGGCGTTGCCGGCCGGGGCCTGCCAGAGGCGCCGGCCCGTCTTTCCCGAGACCGCGAAGATTCGGCGCGAGCTCACTTCGAGCGAGGCCGCGTCGCCGATACCTCGGCCCGGGGCGTTTTTCGGTTTGCCGAAGGTGACGGTGGCGATGACGTCGAGCGTGCCGTCGCGGTCGACGTCGAACAGCGCCGGCTCGCCGAGGATCTGGCCGCGGTGGGTCTGCGTGTCCTCGGAGTCCGAGGAGACGAACATGTCCGACCGCCAGGCCGCCGGCCCGGCCGGGCGCGGGCCGCCCTTGCCGTCCGGCTCGGCGTGGAAGTTCCACAGGACCGCGCCGTCTGCCCCCGACATGGCGAGCAGCCCCGGCGCGTTGTGATAGGTCCAGACCAGGTCGCGCGTGCCGTCGCCGTTGAGGTCCGGCGCCGGGACGATTGCCGCGACCTCTTCGGGATGGTCCGCGATCGCGCGGACCCACGGCCCGGGGTCGACCAGCGAACCCGTCGAGCCGGGGCGGTCCGACGGACGCCGCAGCCCGGCCGGCATCGGGCGCGAGGCATCCCACACGACCGTGCCGTCAGCCCCGTCGCGGCGGAGGATCGTCGCGCGGCCGGTATGAATGATGTCTGCCTTGCCGGGAAGGAATTCCACCGCCGTCGTGCTGGCGCGGAAGGGAACTGGATCGGCCGGCGATCTCCTCTGGAATGGCTCATCAGGATCATCTCCCAGCAGCCGGCCGCCGTCGAGCGACATCCGGTACTGGATCGATTCGCCCCGGTTGACCGCCAGGCGGTAGGTCTGGCCCAGCCGGCCCCTGCCGCTCAGGCGGACCCAGTAATCGCCGTCGGGCAGCCGGAGCGTCGTCCGGGTGATGAGCTCGATCGGCTCGCCGACGGGGATCGTCCCCGACTCGTCCAGCACCTCGACCGTCAGCGGCGGGCCGATGTTGACCAGCTCGGCCTCACCCCGACGCCAGTGGTCGTGGACCCACCACGCAACAGCAGCCGCCAGCGCCAGCGACACGGCTGCAACCCGCCGGCGCACCACATCGTGCCACCACGATCGCCCGCTCATCACGACGCGCTCGCCGCCCGCCTCGGCTTCATCAGCCATCGAATCGGTCTCCGGAGGATCCAACCGAGAATGAGCAAGCTTCCCGCCACGCCCGCGCCCGGCAGGAGCACGAGCGCAGGCGCCCAGCCCGATCGGTCATAATGCCCGGGAGGCGGCATCGTGCGGATGTCATACGCGATCCAGCCCGCCGACACCAGGGCCGAGCACACGACCAGCAGCGCGGCCAGCGCCAGCAATCGTCGCCACCGCAGGCGGAGGAGGCTCCAGCCCACCGCTCCCGCGAAGGCCACCAGCGGCGCTCCGGCCAGCGTGGCCAGGACATAAAGCTCCCGGGGCGAGACGGGTATCGACGCGAACTCGGCTGGCATCAGGGGCTCGAAGGCGTGGAGCGCGTACAGCGGCACGGCGGCGGCGGCCGGCAGGGCCAGCAGCAGCCGGATCGTCCACGGCCGTCGACGCGCCGCCAGCGCCAGCAATCCCAGCGGGATCGCCAGGTTGACCAGCGCCAGGGCGATCATCACGATGAAACCGCGCGGGCCGATCCAGTCGGCGATCGGCACGACCCACGGCAGCAGCCGCCGCCAGCGCGGGTCATCCGCCGGGGCCAGGCCGGGGGGCGTGAGCGTGCCGCGCGGCGGGGCGAGCTTGCCGTCTTCCGACAGGGGCATGGTGCGGTAGCAGGCCGACTCGTATCCCTCGTCGACCACCCAGAGCAACGGCAGCGCGGGATCGCCGGAATCGAGGCAACGGAGCCCCGTCGCCTCGTCGATCGGGCCCGGTCCACGCCCGATCGGCCGGCCGTCGGGGCCGTTCCGCACCATCCGACCGGGCACGACGACCAGGCCCGGCCGACGCGCGGAGGCCGGCAACGTCCAGCGAACGTCCTCCGGGTTCGTCTGGCGGTCGATCGGGCGATGCGCCTGCGACCACAACGGCTTCATGTCGGGGCCGAGGACCTGAAGGTCGCCCGCCGAGCCGGCGATCAGCTCGTCCAGGCCGTCGCCGCTGAGATCCATGGCGCTGAGCTCGACATGGTTCCGGCCCCCAAGCTCGCAGCGGGCGAGCTCGTGGCCCCGACCGTCGAGCAGCACCAGAACGTCGGGCGGAGTCCGACCCCGAAGCAGCAGGGCCACGGCCTTTCGGCCGTCGGCCGACACCGTTGCGATTGCGGCCCGCGCACTCCACAACCCCTTTCGCTGATCCTGCGGACCTGGACGCCAGCTCCAACGGACGTGCCCGTCGCGGCCGTCCAGCACGACCAGCTCGCTGTCCAATCCCGACTTCTGAACTCGGAGCGTCGTCAGCAACGCCTCGGCCCGGCCGTCGCCATCGAGGTCGCCGGTGAAGGTCTGGAACCGATCCGAGTCCGCGAACGGCGTGGCGAGTGGATAGGTCCAGATCGTCCGCCCCGTCGCGAGTGAGATGGCCCAGAGGCCGACGCCTGTTTCGCCCTTCTGGTCAATGAACCGTCCGAAGCGGAGCATGTCCGCCGAGCGGTCGCCATCCAGGTCGGCGACCAGCGAGGCCGAGTGTGCCGTCAGCAGACCGACCCCCACAGTCGCTTCGCCAGTCGGCAACCGGATGTCCCAGACGACCCGGCCGGACCGGCCGGAGAACCGGGTCAGCCGCTCGTCCGGCGCGGCCTGGGAGGCAGACCCCGGGGCAACCGGATTGCCCTGGCTCATGCTCCGCACGACCAGGTCGGGCCGACCCCCGGGCTTGACGACGACCACCACGGACGGAGAGGACGTGTAGACCGACCAGCGGGCATTTTTCAACAATCCGGCCGGCATCGGGCCGGCCGACCACACCAGCCGGCCGGTCCGGCCCGAGAGCACGCGCAGCGGCAGCCCGGGCGCGCCGCCAGGCGATCCGATCGTCGGCTTATCGAGCCCGGCGACGAGGACGTCGACCGTGCCGTCGCCGTCGAGATCACCATGGGGCGGCGGGAGCACCGCGACGACGTCGAGGGCGTTGCCGTCGGAGCGGACCCACGACCAGGCCGAGCCCAGCCGGCTCTTCCACAGGACGTGTCCGTCCGCACCCGAGCGCGCGACGGCCGTCGGGTCGCCGAACGGATCGAGCGACAGGCCGCCGCCGGATGCGACCACCCCCGTCAGCACATCGCCGACGCCGTCGCCGTCGAGATCGCCGCCGAGCCGAGGTGCCCATTCCACGACCGCTCCCGAGTAGCTGCCGAAGGCCCGCCAGGCGGTGGGCGGCGTCCCGTGGAAGGCCGCCACCTTGCTCTCGACCTGGCCCCAGAGGTCAAGCACGCCGTCGCCGTCGAGGTCGGCTGTGCGGGGATCGCTCAGGCCGATGGCGACGTGCTGCTCCCGGCCGGTGGAGGCCTCGAGGACGTGGACCACTGGAGACGACACTGGCCGGTTCAGTTCGGCATCGTACAGCTCGGGATCGACCCTCCTGCCGGGCACGGCCACTAGCGGCCAGCCGTCCGGGCCCCGGCCCCACCAGACCGGTGCGCCGACCTCGTCGTACCCGCCCCTCGATGCGCTCCGGTGATAGGACCAGAGCGGATGGCCATCCTTGCCCGACAGCGCGTCGACATACAGCCCGGTCGCCAGGTCTCCAGCCGAGGGACGCGTGTCGGACGAGATCGGGACGCACCAGGCAAACACCACGTCTCGGACCCCGTCGCCGTCGAGGTCGGGGGCCTCGAGGCAATGCGTCCGGCCGTCATACTGGCCGGGATTGGGCCGCATGGGGCGGGACCAGAGAGTCCGCCCGGTGCGGCCGTCGAGCCGCCGCACGCCGCAATAGCCGGGGCCCGGCGACATCGGGCCGCTGTCTTCGACAAGGAGCGCCGTCGTACCATCTGGATCAAGCCGCACCAGCCAGGGCCAGTCGGCCGCCGGGTCCAGATCCGCGAGCGCCAGGAGTGCGGTCGCCGGGACCGCCCAGAGTGGTTTGCGCGCGGTCAGCGAGTAGGCCGAAAGCGACAGCCCCGAGCCGCTCGCGACCTCCGCCAGCGCGAGCAGCTCGGGCTCGCCGTCGCCGTCGAGATCGCCGTACTGCACCGGGCGGACGGGTGGCTCGCCCAGATCGAGCGGCTCGCCCCGGGGCGCTCCAGTCGCCGCGTCCAGGCCGACCCAGCGCGAGCCGTGGACGAACGCGACCGTCGCCGATCGCCGGCCGCGCACCAGCACGGCCCGCCAGTCGAGGTGGCCGCCGCCGTCGGCATCGCCGGCCGGGGCAGACCAGAGGCGCCGGCCGGTTTTTCCCGAGACCGCCACGACGAGGCGCGAGCGCACATCGAGCCAGCGCGCGTCGCTGCCGCCGTTGTCGGAGGGGACCTCCGGCGTGCCGAAGGCGAGGGTCGCGATCAGGTCGGGCGTGCCATCGCCGTCGACGTCGAACACAGCGGGCTCGCCGAGGATCTGGCCCCGGGGCGGTTCCTTGTCGGACGGCCCGGCCGAGGAAGGGTCCGCCCGCCAGGTCGCCGGCCCGGCCGGGCGCGGGCCGCCCTGGCCATCGGGGTCCGCGTGATAGTTCCAGAGGATCGTGCCGTCCTTCCCCGACATCGCCAGAACCGCCGGAGCGTTGTGGTACGACCAGACGATGTCGCGAATGCCGTCGCCATTGAGGTCCGGCGGCGGGTCGATGGTCGTGACCTCGTCGGGATGTTCGGCAATGGCGCGGACCCACGGCCCTGGGTCCCGGAGCGGACGATACGGCCCCGAGGGGCGCGCGACGTCCCAGACCACCGCGCCGGTCTTCCCGTCGCGGCGAAGGATCGTCCCATTCTCAGCGTTCACGAGGTCGCCCTTTCCGGGCGAGAGCTCCAGTACCGCCGTACTGGCGTGGAGACGAGCGGGCTCGGCCGGCGGCCGCTTCTGCGGCGGCCCATCGGAGTCGTCGAACAGCAGCCGACCGCGATCGAGGGAAACCCGATACTCGGTCGACTCGCCCCGGTTGACGTCCATGCGGTAGGTCTGGCCGAGCCGCCCCATCCCGCTCAGCCGGACGCGATAATCGCCGTCGGGGAGCCGGAGCGTCGTCCGGGTGATCACCTCAATCGGCGCGGCGACGAGAGCTGTGCCCGACTCGTCCAGCACCTCGACCGTCAGCGGCGAACCCATGTTGACCAGCTCGACCTCACCTCGGCGCAGGTAGTCGTGAACCCACCACGCGCCGAGAGCGACCAGCGTCACGAGGATGCCCGCGGCGAACATGCGAACGTGGCCCCTGCGCAGACTCAGAATCCGCGGCAGCCGGCCATCCAGCCACCGTCGCGGGTCGATCACACCGCGCCCGCCGCCCGCCTCGGCTTCATCAGCCATCGAATGGGTCTCCGGAGGATCCAACCGAGAATGAGCAAGCTCCCCGCCAGGCCCGCCCCCGGCACCAGCGCAGGTGCCATCGCCCAGTCCGCTCGGTCATAATGCCCCGGCGGCGGCATCGTGCGGACGTCGTACGCGATCCACCCCGCCGCCACCAGCGCCGAGGATACGAGCAGCAGCGCGGCCATCGCCAGGAGGCGCTTCCACCGCAGGCGGACGAGGCTCCAGGCCACCCCGCCCGCGAACGCCACCAGCGGCGCACCGGCCAGCGTGGCCGCGATGTAGAGCCGCCGGGGCGAGACGGGCGTCGAGGCGAAATCGGCCAGCATCATCGGCTCGAAGGCATGGAGCGCGTACAGCGGGATCGCGGCGGCAACCGGCAGCGCCAGCAGCAGCCGGATCGTCCACGGCCGTCGACGCGCCGCCAGCTTCAGCAACGCCAGCGGGATCGCCAGGTTCACCAGCGCCAGGGCGATCATCACGATGAACCCGCGCGGGCCGATCTGGTCGCGTATCGGGGCGACCCAGGGGAGCGGGCGCTGCCAGCGCGGGTCGGCGATCAGCGAGGGAGTCGGAACGCCCGCGGCCTCGGGGGTGTCGGGCAGCATGCGGTAGCACGCCGACTCGTTCCCGCGATCGAGCAGCCAGACCAGCGGCCGGCGGGGATCGGCGGATTCGAGGAGCTGGACCTGCGCGTTATCCGTGCCCCAGCGCGGGCCGAGCCCGAGACGGCGGCCGTCCGGGCCGTTTCGCACCAGCCCGTTGGGCAGGATGATCAGGCCCGGCCGACCGGCCGACGCCGGCACGGCTCGCCAGGAGTAGCTCGGATTCCAGGGTTCGGCGAGGTTGACCGACGGACTGGACCACAGCGGCTCCAGTTCGGGGCCGAAGACGTGAAGGTCGATCCCGGCCGGGATGATCAACTCGTCCCGGCCGTCGCCGGTGAGGTCGATCGCGGTCACCCCGGGGCGCACGTCCTGGGGCAGCGCACGCCGGGCAACCTCCTTGCCCCCCGCGTCGAGCAGCACCAGGGCGTCCGGCCCGGGTGAGTGCTTCAGCAGGACGAATCCCTTGCGGCCGTCGCTCGCGATGGTGGTCAGGTGGCCCGGGCCGCCGGACGATGCGAATAGCGACTCCGGCGGGAACGAGAGGCGGCGCGGTGCCGCGGGCCGAGCCGGCGGCGGGGTCGGGCCGCCCGACGCCGCGGGCGGCGGGTCGGACGGTTCGGCCAGCCACCTCCACCGGACGCTCCCATCCCGACCGTCGAGCGCGATGACCCTCGCATGCGACCCGGATGACGTGGAACCGGCGCTGGACAGCAGCACCTCGGCGCGACCATCGCCGTCGAGGTCGCCGACCGCGAGGCCGTCCTGCTCCACGCCGGCGAGATCCGCGTCGAGAGGGTGGGTCCACAGCGGCCGGCCCGTCGCGAGCGAGATTGCCCTCAGGCCGACGATGGACCCGCCCTTTTCATCAGGGAACGGCCCGAAGAGGAGCATGTCGGCCGAGCCGTCCCCGTCGACATCGGCGATTGGCGGATCCGGAGACTCGGCGAGGGGACCGGACATCGCAGGGTTTCCACGCAGCGCCAGCGGGACATCCCAGACCACCCGGCCATCGCGGCCCGACAGCCGGGTCAGCCGTTTGTCCGCCAGGATACCGGAGGACGCCGCCGAGGGAGGCACGAGGCGCTGGGTGGAGCTTCGGACGATCAGGTCGGGCCGGCCGCCGGGCTCGATCGCGACCGCCAGCGGCGGGAGTCGGCCGTCGATCGACAGGCCGCCTGGCCCGACCAATCCCGCGGGCATCGCTCCGGCCGACCAGAGCGCGCGGCCGGTCCGGCCCGAGAGGAGGCGGAGCGACACACCAGGCGCGCCGCCCGGCAGCCCGGGCATTCTCATCATGTACTGGCCGGAGACGGCGATGTCGACCACTCCGTCGCCGTCGAGGTCGCCGGCCGGCGCGCGGAGGGGAATCAGAACGTCCATGCGACCCTCGTCGGCGCGGAACCACGATCGTGGTGAACCGAGCCGGGCTTTCCAGAGGACATGGCCGTCCGCACCCGAGCGGGCGACGGCCGTCGGATCGCCGGTCGGGTCGAGGCGCAGCTCGCCGCTCGTCGCCAGCCAGCTCGTCAGCACGTCGCCGATGCCGTCGCCGTCGAGGTCGCCGGCGAGCGGCAGTTCCGAGAGCCCGAGTTTTTCCGAGTAAGAATCGAAGGCTCGCCAGGTTTCCGGTAGCGTCCCCCGAAAGGCCGCCACCTTGCCATCAACCTGGCCCCAGAGGTCGAGCACGCCGTCGCCGTCGAGATCCGCCGCGCGAGGAGCACCCAGGCCGAGGGCCAGGTGGCGCTCGCGGCCGGTCGAGGCCTCCAGGATGTGGACCACGGGCATCCTCGGGCCGGCGTGCGCGGAGAACGGCTCGTACAGGGTCACCCCATCGGCGGTCTCGGCCGGGACGGCCAGGAGCGGCCGGCCATCCGGGCTGCTGCCCCACCACACCGGAGCTTCCACCCCGTTGTAACTCCCCTGGGGTGCCGTTCGATTCCAGGACCAGAGCGGATGGCCGTCCTTCCCCGAAAGTGCGTCGATGTAGAGGCGACGCAGAGGGGACGAAACCGGAAGAGTCCGTCCGGCGCCGCACCAGGCGACCACCAGGTCGCGCAGGCCGTCGCCGTCGAGGTCGGGCGCCTCGACGCAATACGTCGGACCATCCGGCATGCCGGGATTCGGCCGCATGGGGCGGGTCCAGAGCGTCCGGCCGGTGCGGCCGTCGAGCCGGCGCACGCCGCGATACCCCGGACCTGGCGGCATCGGGCCGTCGTCGGGGACGATCACCGCGGTCGTACCGTCCGCGTCGAGCCGGACCAGCCACGGCCAGTCGGCCACCGGCTCGAATTCCACGGTAGCCGGCGGCGCCGTGATCGCGGCCGACCAGAGCCGCTTGCGCGAAGTCAGCGAGCAGGCCGAGAGCGCCATACCGGGACCGCCCGCGGCGGGCATCAGCGCCAGCAGCTCGGGCTCGCCGTCGCCATCGAGGTCGCCGTACCGCGGCGGGAGGATGGGCTCGTCTCCCAGCTCCAGAGGCTCGCCGCGCGGTGCGCCGGTCTTCGGGTCCAGGCCGATCCAGCGCGAGCCCCGGAGGAAGGCCACCGTCGTCGAGCGCCGGCCGACCACCAGGACGGCCCGCCAGTCGAGCCGCCCGCCTTCTTCCCGATTGCCGGCCGGCGTGCGCCAGAGCGGCAGGCCCGTCTTTCCCGAGACCGCCACGATCGAGCGCGCGTGCACATCGAGCCCTCGCGCATCGCTGGCGCTTCCAGGCGAGCCGAAGCTGGTCATGCCGAAGGCAACGCTGGCGATCAGGTCGGGCGTGCCGTCGCCGTCGACGTCGTGCAGGGCGGGCTCGCCGAGGATCTGGCCGCGGAGAGAATCGTCGTCGGCCGGGTCGGGCATCCGTTCGGAGTCGATCCCCCAGGTCGCCGGCCCGGTCGGTCGCGGGCCGCCCGCGCCGTCGCGGGCCGCGTGGTAATTCCACAGGACCGAGCCGTTCGCACCCGACATGGCCAGAATCCCCGGCGCATTCCGGTACGACCACACGATGTCGCGGACGCCGTCGTAGTCGAGGTCCGGCGCCGGCTCGACCACGGCGACGGCGTCGGGGCTATCGGCGATGGCGCGGACCCACGGGCCGGGGTCGACCAGCGGGCCGGCCGGGCGGGGCGCGGCGAACGGAGACATCAGGGCGGACGGCGAGGCACGCGAGGCATCCCAGATCACCGCGCCCGTCCTGCCGTCGCGTCGGAGCACGGTCCCGCGGCCGGCGTGCACCAGATCGGCCGGTCCGCGGGCGAGCGGCAGGACCGCCGTGCTGGAGTGGAAGGGAACAGGCCCGGCCGGAGATTTCTCCTGGAACGCGTCATCCGGCTCCGCGAGCCGCAGCCGGCCGCGATCGAGCGAGACCTCGTACCGGATTGAGTCGCCGCGGTTGACGGCCAGCCGGTAAGTCTGTCCCAGGCGGCCCATTCCGCTCAGGCGGACCCAGTAATCGCCGTCGGGCAGCCGGAGCGTCGCCCGGGTGATGAGCTCGATCGGCTCGCCGACGGGAGACGTGCCCGACTCGTCCAGCACCTCGACCGTCAGCGGCGCCCCGGAGTTGATCAGCTCAACCTGCCCCCGCCGCCAGCCGTCGTGGACCCACCAGGCGGCGAAGGCCGCCAGCTCGAGCGCGATCAGCACCGCGGCCGTCCGGAGGATGATCCTTCGCGACGGCCGTCGAAAGGATGCCGATGCGGACCCAGATACCAGGGCAAACCCAGCGCGCACGCGGCTCATCATCGGGCGGCCTCCGGGAGACGCGGCCATCTTACGACCTTTCGCAGCAGCCATCCAAAAGGAATCAACGCACCGGCCGCCATCGCCCCCAGGATCAGGACGAGCGGCCAGCCGGAGGGGTCGTAATGCTCCGACGCCGACATGAGCCGCAGGTCGTCCCGAATCCAGACCGCCGCGATGATCGCCGCCGCCACGGCCGTGACGCCCGCGCGCCAGGCCAGCACTCGCCAGCGACGGCCGGCCAGGTTGATCAGAATCGAGCCGACGACGAGGATCGGCGGCAGGCCGGCGAGCGTCGCCAGGGTGAACAGCACCCGCGGCGCGATCGGTCGATTGGCGACCTGCGCCGGGAGCATCGGCTCGACGGTCTGGAAAACCCACAGCGGCACGGCCACGGCGACCGGCAGGAGCATCAGCAGGCGGATCGACCATCGCCGGCCGCGAGCGAACAGCCAGAGCACACCCAGCGGCAGCACGACGTTCACCGCCGCCAGGGCGAGCACCTCGATCACGACCGCGACGTCCATCGCGCGGCGGATCGGGTTGACCCAGGGCAGGGGGCGCAGCCAGCGCGGGTCGTCGCGCGCCAAACCAGGCGGGACCGTCGAGCCGGGCGATGGGGCGATGCGGCCGTCGGGCGTCGTCGCGACGACGGGGCGGACGATCGTCACGCCGCCCCAGTGCTCGAGGACGCGCGGCACGCCGGCGGCGCCGCCGGGGTCGAGGAGGACCGGCGATCGCCGTGACATCGCCGCGCCGGAAGGCTCGGACCAGAGCGCGCGGCCGGTCTTGCCGTCGAGCGCCAGGCCGGTCGAGAGCACCAGTGTCGCTGGCCGGCCGGCGGCGGCCGGGATGAACCTCGTGATCCAGTTCAGGGTGTCGGCCCGCGACCAGAGCTCCTTGCCGCCCTGGTCGATCGCCTGGAGCTGGTTGCCGGACCAGGTGAGGAACTCCTCGACGCCGTCGCCGTCGAGGTCGAGGACACGGAACCGCGCGGCCGACCCGGGGTCGCCGCCTTCCGTGCCCGGAAGCTCGAGACGCCGTACCTCACGGCCGTGATCGTCGAGGACGACGGCCTGCGGCCGGCCGTTCTCCGGCTGCCAGGCGACGACGAGCCGGCTCCGCGAGGATCCGGGCCCGCGGATCGACTGGAGGACACTTCCCTGCCGCGAGACCATCGCTTCACGCCGCTGCGGCCATTGCCACAGCACGCGGCCATCGCGGCCGTCGAGGGCCTGCAACACGAACGCCTCGGCTCGCGCGGAGCCGCCGTATCTGTGATTGTACTTGACGACCAGCGCGCGGTGCCGTTCGCCGTCCAGGTCGAGGGATTCGATGAGCTCCACGCCGAGGTCCCGAGAACCCAGCGGCCCTGACCGCGGCCAGAGGACCCGGCCGTCGCGGGTGGAAGTCACCGAGACGAAGTTCCCGGACATCCCGGGCCCGGTGTAAGGCGGCTCTCCGATTGAGGCCCGGTCCAGGCTGCCGTCACCGTCGAGGTCGACAAGAAGCGGCGGGGACGAGTCGTCCGCGCCGGGCGACTGCCTGCCGACGGCCCACGGCACGTCGCGTAAGGTCACGTCCCACACCGCCCGACCGGTGCGGCCGGAGATCCGCGCGAGCCGAAGCTCGAGCGGGGTCACGGGCCCGCTCCCGAGCAGGACCATACTCGGTCCCGAGGTGAGGCGCCGGACGAACAGGTCGGGAAGGGCTCCCGGCTCGATAACCCGAGTCTCGTGCCAGTTCACGCTCGTGAGGCGGCCGTCGGCCACGCCGGGCGGCAGCGGCCCGCCGGTCCAGAGGGTGCGCCCGTTCCGCCCCGAGAGGGCCATCAACGGAAAGGTCGGGGAGAGACGAATCGACGCCGCGGGATCGATGACCCTGTTCTCCTGCACGATCACGTCGGGCACGCCGTCGCCGTCGAGGTCGCCGTCCGGCAGGGGATGACAGGCGAGCTCGAAGGTCGAGGAACGCTCGCGATCGAACCAGCCCGCGCGGGCGTCGAGCCGGGCCCTCCACAGGAGCCGGCCGTCGCGACCCGAGCGCGCCAGGACCGCCCCCTTGCCGGTGGGCGGGGTCCAGGTCGGGCTGGATTCACGCACCAGGAAGCCCAGGACGTCGGAAACACCGTCGCCGTCGAGGTCGGCCGCCGGCACGAGCTCATCCCGACGCGTTTCGCTCGCCGGCCGCGCGGCCTCGTGCCATCCGAGCGCCCGCCAGCTCTCGGCCGGCTGGCCGCGGTAGGCGCGCAGGTCGTCGCGGAACCGGCCCCAGAGGTCGAGGATGCCGTCGCCGTCGAGGTCGTCGGCGCGGAGGTGATCCCAGCCCTTCAGCGAATGGACAGGCTGACCGGTCGAGGCCGCCAGCATGGGGACCGTCCCCGATCGGGGTTTCGCGCCCGGGGCCGGATCGCTGGTGAGCGGCACCGCGAGCAGCGGCCAGCCGTCCGGGCCCCGGCCCCACCAGAACGGCGGCGCCAGTCCCACCGAGCCCGGCCAGCTCCGCTCGGCCCGCCACCACCAGAGCGGACGGCCGTCCTTGCCCGAGATCGCATCGAGGTAGATCCACGCCATCGGCTCGTCCGGCGAGCGCGGACTCCCGGGCCGGCCGCCGTAGTACGACGTCGCGACGAGGTCGAGGATGCCGTCGCCGTCGAGGTCGGGCGCAGGAAGGACGTGCATCGGTCCGCCCTGCATCCCGGTGTCGCGCTGAAGCGGATGACTCCAGCGAAGGCGGCCCGTCAATCCGTCCAGGACACCCAGGCCCAGCTCGTCCCTCGCGGTGCCAGTCGCGGCGCGGTGGGGGACGACCAGCTCGGCGCGGCCGTCACCATCGAGGTCGACCGGCCACGGCCAGGTCCGCCGAAGCTCGCCGAAGCCGGGGGCCGCGTCGGCATCGATCGAGGTCGTCCAGAGCGGGCGATCCTGCCCGATCCGGAACGCGCTCAGCGTCTCCGGCCCCGGGGCTTTTGTCCGACCAACCGCCAGCAGCTCGGGCTGGCCGTCGCCGTCGAGGTCGGCGTACTGCACCGGGCGAACGGGCTCGAGGCCCAGATCGATCGGCCCGGCGACCAGGCGGCCGGTCGCGGGGTCGAGGCCGGACCACGTCGAGCCCTCGACGAGTGCGACGGTCGAACCGTTGCGGCCAGCGACCAGCTCGGCGGGCGCGCCGGGTTTGCCCTTCGACACCGTCGCGAACTCGCGGTCGATCGCGTGGCTCCAGATCCGCTTGCCGGTGCGTCCCGACACAGCGAGCACCACCCGTCGGCGGAGGTCGACGCGAGGCGCCCGGCGTGGCGGGGCACCCGGCATCCTGGCCCGGGCCTGCGACCCGGTCGAGAATTCGCCGAAGCTGACCGTTCCCAGCAGGTCGGGGACGCCGTCATGATCGACGTCCACGGCAACCGGCGGGCTCAGGAACTCTCCGGGCCGCGTCTCCGGCCGGGCGGGGTCGGGCATGACGGCCACATCGGGATAGGCCGAGCCCGGCCCGTCGAGCTCGGCGCGATGGGTCCACAGGACCGCGCCGTTCCGGCCGGACACCGCCAGGAGGGCGGGTTCGAGGGAGAACGTCCAGACGAGGTCGCGGGTCCCGTCGCCGTCGAGATCGGCGGCGGGGCGGACGAGCGAGCCGTTCGCTCCGATGTGCTGAACGAGCCGGCGCAGCCGTTCGTGCCGCTCGAAGTCGAACGGGCCGGCCGCGGGAATCTTCAGCATATCCCACATGACGTGCCCGTTCGGCCCGTCACGGACCAGGAGACTCTGGGCGCTCCATTCGACGAGGCTCAATCGCCCGGGGCGCAGCTCGACGGCGCTCGTGTTCTTTTCGAACGGAATCGGCCGGGGCGGATCCGGCTTCGCGTAGCCGTCGGGCTCCAACGGCTCCTCGCCGAGCAGCCGGCCCTCGTCGAGGTTCAGCCCGTGCGTCGCCGTCTCGCCCCGGACGACGGCCATGCGATAGGTCCGCCCGAGCAATCCATCGCCGTCGACCCGCAGGCGATAATCCCCCGCCGGGAGCGATAGCGTGCGTTTGCCCACCACGTCCACTGGCTCGCCGATCGTTGTCGTGCCCGATTCGTCGAGAACCTGCACCCGCAGCGGCGTCGCGTTGCTGTCCAGCACCACCTGGCCCCGGCGCCAGCCGTCGTGGATCCACCACGCGACGAGTGCGGCCAGCTCAAGCAGCACGACGATCGCGGCCGTCCTCACGATGAGCTGCCGCGACGGCCGTCGCCGCAGCCGACGGGCGAAAGCGCGGACAAACGAGATGCCAGGGGTTCTCATCACTGGGCAGCCTCCGATTGACGGTTCCTGTGCGACCAACCCACAACCCGGCCCAGTACCCAGACGAAGGGGATAAGCGAGCCGGCCGCCATCGCACCGGGAATCAACACCAGGGGCCAGGCCGAAAGGTCGTAACGCTCCAGCCCCGACATGAATCGCAGGTCTTCCCGGATCCAGACCGCCGCGACGATCGCCGCCGCGACAACCGCGATTCCCACACGCCAGGCCAGCACTCGCCAGCGGCGACGGGCGAGATTACGGGCCACCGAACCGGCGAACACGACCAGTGGAACGCCGGCGAGCGTCGCCAGGGCGAACAGCAACCGCGGCGAGACCGGCCGTCCGGCGAGCTGCGCCGGGATCATAGGCTCGACGCGATGGAAGACCCACAGCGGACCGGCCACCGCGATCGGCAGGAGCATCAGCAACCGGATCGTCCACCGCCGCCCGCGGACGAACAGCCAGAGCACGGTGATCGGCAGCACCACATTCACCGAACCGGAGGCGGCCGCGACGAGCAGGCCGTCGACTCCGACATCGTGGAGCATCGGGTCGACCCAGGGCAGGGGCCGTAGCCAGCGAGGGTCGTCGCGCGCCAGGCCAGGCGGGGTGAGCGAGCCCTTCCCCGGCGCGGCGCGGCCGTCGGACGTCGTTGCCACCGCGAGGTGGCAGACCGTCGCCCCGGGCCGCCGGACGATCGCCCGGGGCGGCCCGTCCGCTCCGCCCGGGTCGAGGATCGCGGGCCACAGGCCCCGGTAAGGGACCGCCGATCGGAACGACCACCGCGGGCGGCCGGTCGTTGCCTCCAGCGCCATGCCGGAGGAGAGGACCAGCGTGGCCGGCCGGCCAGCCGCGGGCGGGATCAGCTCGCCGAGCCAGTCGGACGGGTCGGGACGCGCCCAAAGCTCGTTGCCGTCGCGGTCAAATGCGCGAAAACGACCCTCCGACCGGAGGACGACTTCCTCGCGGCCGTCGCCGTCGAGGTCGACGAACCACCACCGGGCCGAGGAGGCGTCGTCCGTCGGGATCGACAGGCGCTTCTGGTCACGGCCCTGGTCGTCGAGAAAGATCGTCCGGTCCCGATCGCTCGAATCGCGGAAGCTCACCGCAACGCCGGCCGCGGGCGGCGCGATCGGCCGGGTCGACAGGCCACGGGGACGGCCGAAATCGTCGAGATCCTTCCAGTCGCCCGGCCATGACCAGAGGACCTGCCCGTCGCGACCGTTGAAGGCACGCACGAGGGCTGGAGGCCGACGTCCGCCGGGGCGCGGAGGTTGGGTGTAAATAACAGTCGGAAACTCGTCGACGACCACGAGGGCCCGGTGATGTTCCGCTCCGACCTCAAGGATCTGGAGGTCCTTGCGAGCGTCGGCCGGCGTCCCCAGCGGCTGCGTCCACAACAGTCGGCCGTCATGAAGCGAGAAGACGCTCAGCCGGGATTCCGGCCGGCCCGAGGCGCCGGACGGATCGATCAGCAGGGCCGCCAGCTCGTCGACGCCGTCGCCGTCGAGGTCCGCGAGGATCGGCGCAGGCATGCGGCCCGGCGTCGGGCTGCCGTCCACGTCCCAGACGACCCGGCCGGTGCGCCCCGAGATCCGCGCCAGGCGATCCTGGCGGGTCGAGCCTGGCGTCGGCATCGACCTGCTGGGCATGAGGAACGGGCTCCGGTGGCGAACGATCAGGTCGGGCGGGGCGCCCGGCTCGCAGACGGCCGCCGCGGTCCACTCGACCTGGGTGTCGCCGTGCGCCTCGAACGCGAGTGGCAGCGCGCCGCCGATCCAGAGCTGTCGGCCCGTCCGGCCTGAAAGCATCATCAGCGGGAACGACGCGGGAAGGCTCCGCGCCTGCACGGGCGGACTCGCGGCAGATTCCCTTACGAGGACATCCGCCGTGCCATCGCCGTCGAAATCGCCGGCCGGCAGGGGGAAGGTCCGCAGGACATACATTTCCCCGCGATCGCGGTCGAACCAGCCCGCGCGGGCGTCAAGCGGGGCCGTCCAGAGGATCCGGCCGTCGCGGCCCGAGCGGGCAATCGCCGTCCTCGACCCGACGCCGTCCGACTCGCGATCGGTCCCCCTCACCCGCCAGGTCAGCGCATCGGCGATGCCGTCGCCGTCGAGATCGGCGGCCGGGGTCAACGTCCCCTGGGCCGGCGCATCGTAGGCGCGGGCCGGAGGGATGTCGCCGAGGGCCCGCCAGGTTTCGGGTGCCTGGCCCCGGTAGGCGCGCAGCTCGCCCTGGTAGCGGCCCCAGAGGTCGGGGAGGCCATCGCCATCGAGGTCGTCGGCCGCCACGTTCGTCCAGCCGTCGATCGAGCCGACGACGCGACCCGTCGAGGCCTCGAGCATCCAGACGACCGGCTCGGGCGGACGCGGCAACGCCCGAATCGCCGCCAGCGGGTGGTTGCTCGAGGGCCGGGGCTCGACCGGCACCGCCAGCAGCGGCCAGCCGTCCGGGCCGCGGCCCCACCAGAGCAGCGATCCGCATGTTGTGGCCACCACGGCGGGAATCCTGGTCCGCCACCACCAGAGCGACCGGCCGTCCTTGCCCGAGATCGCATCGACATAAAACCATTCGGTGGCGCTCCACGACGTGACGGTCCCCGGCCGCTCGGCGGGCGACCAGGAGGTGACGACCAGGTCGAGCAGGCCGTCGCCGTCGAGGTCGGGCGCCTCGACCAGGTCGCCCAGTCCTTCAGGGACGAGGCCCGTGATGCGGAGCGGGTGAAACCATCGTCGCCGGCCGGATGCGCCGTCGAGGACCTGGATTCCCACCGCGCCCGGCTTACCGCGCCCGAACTGTTGCACCTCGGGGACCGCCAGCTCGGACCGGCCGTCGCCGTCGGGGTCGACGATCCAGGGCCACTGGCCCGTCTCGCGAAACGAGTGGGACGCGCGGTCCACCGGAACCAGCACGTTCCAGAGCTGCCGCCCGGTGGCGATCGCGTAGGCGGAGAGCCGGTCGTGCGTCGGGGTCGAGCCGCGGCTCCGCACGATCAGCTCGGGCGGGCCGTCGCCGTCGAGGTCGGCGTACCGCTCGGCGTGGCTCTGGGCAACGCCGAGCACGATCGGCCCGTGGACCGGCTTCCCCGTCGCCGGATCCAGCCCGCGCCAGGTGTCCTGATCAACCAGCCCGAGGAACGGCACCCTGCCACCGGGCACATACCGGGCGGATCCGGACCAGAGGATGCTCAGAAAACTGGGCATGAAGTCCGCGTCGATCGGGTGGCTCCAGAGGCGCGTGCCCCTTCGCCCCGAGATGGCCAGGATGATCCGGCGACGGCGCGGTCCGTCATTGGCGGACGCGGAAGGGGTCCGCGCCCGGCTCGCTTTCTCACCCGAGAATTCGTCGAACGCCAGCGTCGCCAGGAGGTCGGGCGTGCCGTCATGGTCGAGGTCGACGGCCGACGGCATGTCCCACGGGATTCCGCCGCGGCTGGCGGGGACCTTCGGATCAGGGATCCGCGGGCCGTCGGGATAGGGCGTACCCGGGCCGTCCAGCTCGGCGCGGTAGGTCCAGAGGATCGAGCCGTCCTTGCCCGAGAGCACCAGGTACGCCGGCTCCTCCGGGGCCTGCCAGACGAGGTCGCCGACCCCGTCGCCGTTGAGGTCGGGCGGTGGCTGGACGAGCGTCCCCCGGTGGAAGCGCAGCATCAGCCAGAGCATCCGTTGCGCGCCGGCTTCGTGGCCGATCCCGCCCGATTCGGGCAAACGAAGGGCCTGCCAGATGACCCGGCCGTCCTCGGGATCGCGGAGCAGGATATTCCGGTTGTTCCACTCGACCAGGCTGGACCGGCCGGGCGTGAGCTCGACCGCCTTCACGTCGCCGCTGTACGGGATGGGGAGTGAGGGCTCGGGCACGGCGTACTCGGGCGGCCGGCGATCCTGCCCGAGCAGCCGGCCCTCATCGAGGCTCAGCCGGTGGATCGACGTCTGGCCCCGGATCACGGCCAGGCGATACGTCCGGCTCAGCAATCCTGGGCTCGAGACGCGAAGCCTGTAATCACCCGCCGAGAGGTCGATCGTCCTGGTCGTCAGCAAATCGACCGGCTCGCGTATCCGACGCGTCCCGGACTCGTCGAGCACCTCGACCCGCAGCGGCGGCCCGTTGCTTTCGAGCACCAGATGGCCCCGCCGGCAGCCGTCGTACGCCCACCACGCGGCGAGGATCACCGCCTCGGCCGCGAGGACGACCAGGACCAGGCGGGCCGCGGCGCGCAGGCGCCCCCGGGAATCGACTCTCGTCGTGCGCGGCTCGATCACGGGTTCGCCGGCCCGGACCGGCGCGGGCGCTTCAGCCATCGATAGATCCTCTCCATCGGCCAGGCGATCAGGATTAACAGGCCGGCGCCGAACGCGCCGGGGACAAACGCCAGCGGCCAGCCCGATCGGCCGTGGTGCTCGATCGCCGGCATGGTGCGGCTGTCACGATACAGCCATATCAGGGCGATCGCCGCCGTCGCGACGAACGTCAATCCGATCAGCATCATCAGGCGCTTCCACCGCCGGCCGATCATCGACCGGCCGGCGGCGACGATCAACGCAATCAGCGGCACGCCCGCGAGCGTCCCCAGCGCGAAGACGAGACGAGGCGGCACCGGCGTCGTCCCGATCTGCGCGGGGATCAACGGCTCGAACGTCTGGAACACCGACAATGGCACCGCCGCGGCGACCGGCAGCGACATCAGGGTCAGGAGGCTCCACAGCCGCCGGCGCGCCGCCAGCCAGATGATCCCCAGCGGGAACAGGACGTTCACCACCGCCAGGCCGACCAGCACCACCAGGCCCTTGAAACCCAGGTCGTGGCCGACGGGCATGGCCCAGGGGAGCATCCTCGTCCAGCGCGGGTCCTCGCGGAGCGCATCCGGCGGCACGACCTCGCCGCGCGGCCGGGCGACCTTGCCGCCGTCCGTCAGGGCGAGCGCCGTCAGAGTCTCGCTCGTCTGGTTCAACGGATTCGACAGGAACAGCGGCGCGCGGCCGGCCTTTCCGTCATCGAGCAAGCTGCCGAACCGCTGCATCCACCAGCTCGAGTGCAGCGCACGCCAGAGCGGCCGGCCGGTGGGGCCGTCGACGATCAGGCCCGACTGGAGCATCACCCAGGCCCCGCGTCCCGGAGACGGAATCACAGGGGCGATGTACCCCGAGGAATCCGGTTGGGACCACAGCTCGCGCAGCGCCAGGTCGTAGGCGTGCAGCCGGCCGCCGTGCCAGATCAGCAGCTCATCCACGCCGTCGCCGTCGAGGTCCGCGGCGCGGGTCATGCCGACCTGCTGCGTCGGCAGGTCGCGCCGCAACCGCTCGCGACCGCCGGCGTCCACGAGGACAATCCGTCGCTTGCCGCCGGCCGCCTGGTAGGACAGGGCGACCACGTCCGGCTTCCCCTCGCCCTGGCGCGCCAGGACGAACCACGCCTGCCCCGGGTTGCCCTGGAGCTGGTCCCCACCCTGCCAGCTCCAGGAGGGCTTGCCGGTCCGGCCCTCGAAGGCGCGGAGGCCGTTGTCGAAGGTCTGGGCGCTGGACTTCTGAATCGACATCAGCAGCTCTGTCCGCCGCGGCTCGCCCGCCTGGCATGCCTGGAGCGAATACAGGTTATAGCCCGTCTCCTCCAGGGTCGAGGACCACATCAGCCGGCCGTCGCGCAGCGAGTGGGCCTTCATCACCGTCGGCGGGTTGTTCGACGAGGCCTGGAGATCCTGGTAGAGGAACACCAGGTCGACCTCGCCGTCGCCGTCGAGGTCGGCGATCAGTGGCGGCGGCATGTTCTGCAAGTTCACGGGGTAGCGGCGGTCGACCAGCGGCAAGTCCCAGCGGACCCGGCCGGTCCGGCCCGAGATCCGCGCGAGGCGATCCATCAGGATGTTGCTCCCCGTGATGGGCGTGGTGCTGGCCGTGCGGAAGGGGCTGGCGTGGCGGACGAACAGGTCGGGCGGACTGCCCGGCTCGACGACCAGCGGGCGGGTCCAGTTGACCTGCGAGTAGCCGTGAGCCTCGAAGCCCAGCGGCAGGGCGCCGGCGGCCCAGAGGGTCCGGCCGGTCCGGCCAGAGAGGACCGAGAGCGGCAATGTCGCCGGGCCGCGGACGACCTGCACCGGCAGGACTGTTGGTTGTTCCTGCACCAGGATCTCGGGCACGCCGTCGCCGTCGAGGTCGCCGGCCGGCATGGGCAGGGTCGAGAGGCTGTATCGCTCGGAGACATCGCGGTCGAACCAGCCCCGGCGAGCGTCGACGCGGGCCTTCCAGATCAGGCGGCCGTCGCGGCCCGAGCGGGCGATCGCGGTGCGGCTGCCCGACTCGGTGAGGGGCGTGTTGCCGGGTGCGGCCAGGTTGTTCGAGACCGTGTCGCCCACGCCGTCGCCGTCGACGTCGGCAACGGGTCCGGTGGCTTCCCAGGTCGGCGGAAGCAGTGACTGGACCGGCGCGACCAGCTCCAGCGATTGCCAGCGCGGGCCGGCCTGGCCCCGGAACGCGCGGATCGTCTGCCGGTAATCGCCCCAGAGGTCGGCCAGGCCGTCGCCGTCGAGGTCGTCCGCCCGCGCATTGGTGAGCCCGCGGATCGCGTGCAGCTCGCGCCCGGTCGAGGCCTCGAGCGTGTAGACCGTCGGCGGATAGAGCGCCGACTCGGTCCCTGTACCAGGCCTGCCGAACGGGTTGCCCGACGAGTTGATCGGCACGGCCAGGAGCGGCCAGCCGTCCCGGCCGCGGCCCCACCAGAGCGGGGGCGAAACCGTGGTCAATTCGTCCGTCGGGATCTCGACGGCCCACCACCAGAGCGACCGGCCGTCCCGGCCCGACAGGGCGTCGACGTAGACGCGCTCCGGTCCGTCGGGACCGCCCTGGTTGGCGTTGATCGGGTGCCGGCCGACGAAGATCGACTCCACGATGACGTCGCGCGCGCCGTCGCCGTCGAGGTCGGGCGCCTCGAGGGCGCCGAGCGCGCCGTCGATCGAGATCGTGTCGGGACGCATGGCGCGCGTCCAGAGCGGCCGGCCCGTGGCGCCGTCGAGGCAGCGAACCCCCCGGAACTTGTTGACCGAATCCAGCGGGCCGATCTCCGGGACGACCAGGCCACGCCGGCCCTTGCCGTCGAGGTCCACGACGAGCGGCCAGTCCTGCAACGGGTACATGCCGAACGGGACCTGGAAGTTCGTGGTGAGGGGCACCGTCCACAGTTTCCGACCGCCCGGCAAGCTGAAGGCGGTGAGGGCGCCCGGCGCGGCGGCGATCAGCTCGGGCATGCCGTCGCCGTCGAGGTCGTCGTACCGGACCGGCTGGGCCGACTGCGAACCCACGTCGATCGGACCGGCGACGACCCGCCCGGTCGCCGGGTCCAGGCCGCGCCACGCGGCGCCGTCGACGAGGCCGATGAAGCTCGACGTTCGCCCCCGCGCGACGTCGGGCCCCGTGTTCCAGTTGCCGACGGTCATCGAGGTGAACCGGGGATCGATGGAATGCGCCCAGGCCATCTTTCCCGATCGGCCCGAGACGGCCAGGACCACGCGGCGGAAGAACGGCGGGCCGGGCGGCATGGGGGTCGAGCGGGGCGGATTCCCGGCGCGGCGGGCGATCTCGTCCGGGAACTCGTGGAAGAGCAAGGTCGCGACGAAGTCGGGCGTGCCGTCGCGGTCGACGTCGACGACCGCCGGCCGCCCGAGCGGCTGGACGGCGCGTTCGAGGTTCGGGACCGGGCCGGGGATGACCGGGAACTCGGGCCGGGCCCGGCCGGGGCCGTCGAGCTCGGCGACATACGTCCACAGGACCGAGCCGTCCTTGCCCGAGAGGGCGAGGAACCCTCCGGTCCAGTAGAACGTCCAGACCAGGTCGCCGATGCCGTCGCCGTCGAGGTCCGCGGCCGGGGTCGTCAGACGGGCCTGGTACCCACCGCGGGCGAACCAGACGAGCCAGCGGTGCAGGGGCCGGTGCGAGTCGCCGGGTTTCTCCGGCGCGAGCGCATCCCAGATCACCTGGCCGGTGGCACCGTCGCGCCGCGAGAGCCGGGTGTCGGACCACTCGACCAGGTCGAACTTGCCCGGCGTGAGCTCGACGGCAACGGCATTCGTCTGGGCGGAGATCGTCGTGGTCCGGCCAAGCCCGCCGATACCAGGGGCAGCCGTGGCCCCCTCGCCCAGCAGGCGGATATCGTCGAGCGTGAGCGGACGCGTCAACAGCTCGCCCCGATTGACGGCCATCCGCACGATCCGACCCGGCCGGCCCGAGCCAGTCACCCGCAGCCGATAATCGCCGTCGGGCAGCTCGAGCGTCGTGCGATCGAGCACGACCACCGGGCCGGCAATGACGTCGTCGCGGGACTCATTCAGCACCTCGACCCTGAGCGGGTCGCCTTCGTTGGTCAGCACGACGCGGCCGAGCCGCCACTGGCTGTGAACCCACCAGGCGGCCGGAACGAGCACCCCGGCCGCGAGGACGGCGAGAACCAGGCCGGCCGCGGGATGGATCCGGCGTCGCCGCGGGCGGCTCGCCGATCGATCGGGGATCAGGGATTCGCCGGCTCGGGCCGGCTCGGGCGCGGGCGCTTCATCCATCGATAGACCCTCTCCATCGGCCAGGCAGTCAGGATCAGGAGACCCGTGGCGAACGCGCCCGGGACGAGGACCAGCGGCCAGCCCGACCGGCCGTAGTGCTCGATCGCCGGCATGCCGCGGCTGTCGTGATAGAGCCAGGTGAAGGCGATCGCCGCCGTGGCCGCGACCGCCAGGGCGGACCATCCGGCAAGCGGCTTCCACCGCCGGCGGACCAGCAACGCCAAGGCGGCAACAGGCAGCGCGACGAACGGGACGCCCACAATCGTCCCCAGCGCGAAGACCAGCCGGGGCGAGACGGGCGTCGCGCCGATTTGCGCGGGGATCAGCGGCTCGAATGTATGGAAAACCGCCAGCGGCACCGCGGCGGCGACGGGCAGCGACATCAAGGTCAGGATGCTCCAGCGCCGTCGACCAGCCGCCAGCCAGACGATCCCCATCGGAAAAAAGACGTTCGCGACCGCCAGGCCGATCAGGACCAGGAATGGCCGGAATCCCAGTTCGTGCCCAACGGGCAGGACCCAGGGAAGCAGCCGCGTCCAGCGCGGATCCTCGCGAAGCGCGCCCGATGGGACACGCGCGCCGACGGGCGGCGCGAGAGTGCCCTCGTCGGTCGCGGGAAGGGCCTCACACACAACGGTCGCGCCGTCGAGGAAATGGGAGACGATCAGTGGCGGTCGAGTCGCGTCGCCCGGGTCGAGGATTTCGCGATCCGGCTGCCGCCACGACAGGTTCCGCTGCATCTGCCAGGTCGGCCGGCCGGTGAGGCCGTCGAGAATTCCTCCCGGCTGGAGGGTGACCCACGCCTCGCGGCGGTCTCGCGACTGGTGGGCCGGCAGTACGACGCCGTGAGGCTCCGGCCTGGACCAGAGCTCGTGCAGCTCGAGGTCGCAGGCGTGCACCCGGTTGCCGTGGCCGATCAGCAGTTCGTCGTCGCCGTCGCCGTCGAGGTCGACGGCGCGGATCATGGCACTGGACTCGTTGGGAAACTCGCGCCGAATCCGTTCGCGACCGCCGGCTTCCACCAGCACGAGCTGCCGCCGGACACCCTCACCCTGGAAGCAGAAGGCGACGATGTCGGGTTTGCCGGCGCCCTGGCGCGCGACCACGACCGAGGGAGCCAGTCCGGTCCTCGGCAGGTTGGCACCGCCGTTCCACCGCCAGGAAGGCGCGGACGTCCTGGCATCCAGGGCAAGAAGGCCCAGTTCCCAGGTGTCGCGGCCTGGCTTCTGGATCATCATCAAAAGCTCTTCTCGCCCCGGCTGGCCGGTGGCGAGCGGTCGAAGACTCGTGGTGGGCACCTCGAACGCGGCGAACGTCGAGGACCAGAGCCGGCGGCCGTCGCGAAGCGAGAGGGCCCGCACGACACTGGGAGGATTTGCCATGATCTGGGGATCCCGGAACACGAAGGCGAAATCCGCCGCGCCGTCGCCGTCGAGGTCCCTGACGACCGGCGGCGGGGTATTCTGGTTCACGGGAGACGGCCCATTGACGAGCGGGACGTCCCAGAGGACCTGCCCGGTCCGGCCGGAGACCCGCGCGAGACGGTCCTGCTGGAGGTTGCTACCCGCGACCGGCGCGGTGCTGGATCCGTGAAACGGGCTGGCGTGGCGGACGATCAGGTCCGGCGGCCTGCCCGGCTCGACGGCCACCGCTCCGGTCCAGGTGGGGCGCGAGTACCCATGGGCCACGAAGCCCAGCAGCAGGGGCCCGGCGGACCAGAGGGTCTTTCCGGTCCGGCCCGATAGGACCGACAGAGGCAGCGTCGCCGGGCCGCGGGCGACCTGGAGCGGTAGGTCACTCGAATTCTCCCTCACGAGGATCTCCGGCGCGCCGTCGCCGTCGAGGTCGCCCGCCGGCAGCGTTAGCGGCGTGAGGCCGTATCTCTCCCCCCGGTCCCGATCGAACCAGCCGTGGCGGATATCGACGCGCGCCTTCCAGATCATCCGCCCGTCGCGCCCGGATCGGGCGAGCGCAGTACGGGAGCCCGTGGCCCGGGGGGGCATCTCATCCGGTGCGGACAGGCCGACGAGCAGCGTGTCGCCGATGCCGTCGCCGTCGAGGTCGGCGGCGGGCGAGAGGACGTCCCGGTCCATCCGGCGCGACACCGCGGCCGGCGGGAACGTGCCGAGCGCCCGCCAGCGCCCGGGCGCCTCGCCGCGGAAGGCGCGAAGCGTCTGCTCGTAATCGCCCCAGAGGTCGGCCAGGCCGTCGCCGTCGAGGTCGTGGACCTGCGGATTGACCAGCCCCCGGATCGTCTGGACCTCGCGGCCGGACGAGGCCTCGAGCATGTGGACCGTGGGAGCGTGGGGATCCGACGCCGCCCTCGGCGCGCTCCCCGCGACGCCGGTCACCGCGTTGATCGGCACGGCGAGGAGCGGCCAGCCGTCCGGGCCCCGGCCCCACCACAGCGGCGTCCCCACGGTGGTGTTGCCGTTCCTGGGCTTATCGACGGCCCACCACCAGAGCGGCCGGCCGTCCTTGCCCGAGAGGGCGTCGACGTAGACGCGCTCCGGGCTGTCGGGACCGCCGCTGTAGGCGTTGATCGGATGACGGCCGAGGAAGACCGAGGCCGTCACAACGTCGCGGGCGCCGTCGCCGTCCAGGTCGGGCGCCTCGACGGCGCCGAACACGCCGTCGACCGCGACCGTGTCGGGCCGCATCGGGCGGGTCCAGAGGGTCCGGCCGGTCACACCGTCGAGGCAGCGAAGGCCCCGGTACTTGTGGACGGGATCGAGCGGGCCGACATCCGGGACGACCAGGGCGCGGCGGCCCTTCTCGTCGAGGTCGAAAGCCATCGGCCACTCCCGCGCGCCGTACATGCCGAAGGGGACGTCAAAAGGCGCGGCGAGCATCACGCTCCAGAGCGGTCGACCGGACGGCAGGGCCAGGGCCGTGAGGGCATACTGCGCGGCGGCCGTCGCGTTCGGGCCGCCGACGCCGCTGGCGATCAGCTCGGGCACGCCGTCGCCATCCAGGTCGGCGTACCTGACGAACTGCAACATTTGCGGGCCCAGGTTGATCGGGCCGACGACCGTCCGCCCGGACGCCGGATCCAGGCCGCGCCAGGAGTTCCGATCCAGGAAGCCGATGAACGAGGTCGTGCGCCCCCTCGCGACATCGGCGCCGAGCGTCCAGTTCCCGCGGACGCCCGGGGCGAATCGGGCGTCGATTGCGTGCGCCCAGAGGGCTTTCCCCGAGCGGCCCGAGACGGCCTGGATGACCCGGCGGAAATGCGTCGTGAACCGCTGGTTCCCCGAGGCATTAGGAAGATCCGGGGCGCGGCGGCTGGTCTCGTCGGGAAGCTCCTGGAACAGCAAGGTGGCGATGATGTCAGGCACACCGTCGCGGTCGGCGTCGAGCAGGGCAGGCTGCGGCAGGATCTGGGCCCTTCGCTCGACCGGCTCGAACGGACCCGGAATCGTCGGGCTCTCGGGCCGGGGCGAGCCGGGTCCATCGAGCTCCGGTATGTAGGTCCACAGGATCGACCCGTCCTTGCCCGAGAGGGCCAGGAACGAGGCCTTCTGCGGGAAGGTCCAGACGAGGTCGCGCACGCCGTCGCCGTCGAGGTCGGCCGAGGGAACGATCAGACGACTCTCGCCGAACGACCTGGCGAACCACACCAGCCAGGGGTTGAGCTTCCGGGGCGGCTCGCCGGGCTTCGCGGGCGCCAGCGCGTCCCACAGGACCTGGCCGCTGGCCCCGTCGCGGCGGGAGAGCTGGGTGTCGGACCACTCGATGAAATCCCACTTGCCCGGAGTCATCTCGAGGGCCAGGTGGCCGGCCGTCGCCGGGATCGGGGTCGGGGCCGGCCGGGGCCGCGTGCCGAGGCCCGTTGGCAGCGCGGGCGCCTGGCCGAGCAGCCGCGAGTCGTCGAGCGTGAGCGGATGCGTCAACAGCTCGCCCCGGTTGACGGCTATCCGCACGATCCGACCCGGCCGGCCCGAGCCCGACACCCGCAGCCGATAGTCGCCGTCGGGCAGCGCGAGAGTCGTGCGATCGAGCACGGCGACGGGGCCGGCGATGACGTCGTCGCGGGACTCGTGCAGCACCTCGACCGTGAGCGGATCGCCGTCGTTCGTCAGCACTACACGGCCCAGCCGCCACTGGCCGTGGGCCCACCAGGCGGCGAGAAGGACGCCCTGGAGGAGCAGCACCGCGGCAGCCGCCCTCGCCGCGTTGCGCAGCGGCCCACGGCCTGGTCGCGCCTCCCGGGACGCAGGATTCCCGTCCCGACCGGGATCGGTCAGGGTGTCGCCGTCGCTCGCCGGTCCGGCCGCCTCAGCCATCGGTAGAAACTCCCCAGCGCCCATCCCAGGATCAGCAACACGGCGGCCGCATATGCGCCCGGCACCAGCACCAGCAACCAGCCCGACCGGCCATAATGCTCGATCGCCGGCATCAGCCTGCGATCAAAATGGAGCCAGATCGACGCGATCACCAGAGAAGTGACCACCGTGAGCAAGACAAGCCCCCCGAGCGCCCGCCCGCGGCGCCGGAACAGCGCCGCGATCGCGAACCAGACCCAGACCAGCACCGGCATCCCGGCGGCCGTCGCCAGCGCAAAGAGCAGCTTCGGATTTGGCGGCAGCGGGTCGACCTTCGCCGGCAACAGCGGCTCGAATCCGAGGTAGCTCGCCAGCGGGATCGCGGCGGCGACCGGCAGGAGCATCAGCACGCGGAGCGTCCACGGCCTCCGCCGCGCCGCCAGCCGCAGCAGGCCGAGCGGCAGGACCACGTTCACCAGGGCGAGCCCCAGCAGGGCGCAGATCCACCCCGGCGAGGCGACCAGGCGGACGGGCGCGACCCACGGCAGCGGGCGAGTCCAGCGCGGATCGTCGGGGACGAGGTCGGCCGGTACAGGCGCGCCCGACGGCGGCAAGATCGCCCCGGCCGGGGTGGTCGGCAGGACCTCGCGGCAGACGGTCGCACCCTGTTGCCAGAACGTCACCCGCGGCCTTCGCGTCGAGTCGCCCGGATCGAGCAGGCCGACGTTCGCATTCTGGTCCGCCGGATACCTCCAGAGGATCCGGCCGGTCGTCGACTCGATGCCGGTCATGGGCCGGAGGATCATCGTGCGGGGGCGGCCGGGCTCCCCGGACAGGAAGTGGCCGAGATCCCAGCCCTGCGCGGGGCGGGACCAGAGATCCTTGAGGTCGCGCGTCCAGGCGGACACGCGATGATCGTACCAGAGCATGATCTCGTCGCGACCGTCGCCGTCGAGGTCGATCATGTAGTCGCCCGCCGGCGGAAAATAGATCTGGGAACCCTGCTCGGGCGGCAGGTCGCGATGGGCGATCTCGCGGCCTTCGGGGTCGAGGAGCAGGATCCGGCAGTTGCGCCGCAAGTCGTAACAGGCGATACAGACGGCGTCCCGGCGCTTCCCACCTAAGTTGATGGCGTCGATTCCGCCGGATAGCCCGGAATCCGCCTCGCGAACGCCGCTGCGCCAGGTCCAGCGGATGGATCCGTCGCGAATGTCGAGCGCGTGCACCAGGACCTCAACGCCCGCGGGCGTGGCCGGTACTTCGGTCAGGTAGACGGTCGCGGGATGGCTCTCCCCGCCCGGTGCAATCGCGAAGGAGGGAGTGAAGTTGAAGGCGCTCGTGGATTTGACCCCGCGAGACCAGATGGCCTTGCCGTCGCGGAGCGAGATCGCCCGCAGCTCGAACTCGGCCGGTGGAGTCCCCTGGCTCGGGGTGCACATCAGGGCCGTGTCGAGGCGGCCGTCGCCGTCGAGGTCGCCGAGCCTGGGCATCTCGGGCTGCTGGAACCTCACACTCGAGCTGTGGTCCTCCAGCGGCCAGTCCCAGACGACGCGGCCCGTCCGGCCGTCGATGCGGGCAATCCGCATCTGCTCCACAATGCCGGCGAAAACCCTCGGGCTGGCTGTCTGGGCGGTCGACTTGGCGAACGGACTTCGATGGAAGACCAGCAGGTCGGGCGGCTCGCCGGGACCGAAGACTCGGGGCTCGAATTTGACGATCTGGGTGTCTCCGTGCGCCTCGAATCCCAGCCGGAGCGGCCCCGCGTTCCAGAGCAGGCGGCCGTCGCGGCCCGAATGGGCCTGGAGCGGAAACGACGCGGGCTCGCGACCGGCCGGATCGGCGTTGTAGACCCCGCGCTGGGCGATGACGTCGGGCGTGCCGTCGCCATCCAGGTCGCCGTGCGGCGGAGTGAGTATCGTCATCCCGTACGAGCGACCCTTTCCGGCCGACCAGAACCAGGGCGCCTGGAGCACCGTCTTCCAGATCAGGTGCCCGTCGCGCCCCGACCGGGCGCTCCCGGTCGCGTGCCCCGTCGCCTCGTCCGTGTCCGAGCTCATTACATCGGTGATGCCGTCACCGTCGAGGTCGGATGGGGGCTTAAGCTCCAGCTCCATCGGGGTGAGCCAGTTGCCTCCGGAAACGCCGCGGAGGGCCCGCCAGCATTCGGGCGGCTCGCCCCGGTACGCGCGGAGCTGGCCCTCGCACTCGCCCCAGATGTCCGGCAGGCCGTCACCGTCCAGATCGGCCACGGCGGCCCGGCTCAGGCCGGAGACGCGGTTCTGCTCGAGCCCGGTCGAGGCCCCGAGGACGTGCACCGTGGCGGGATGGAAAAAACTGGGATCGGAAGGCGGCCCGGCTTCCCGCGGATCCACGCCGCCCAGCGGAATCCCTAGCACAGGCCAGCCGTCCGGACCGCGACCCCACCATCGGGGCTCCCACAATATCGCGTACTTCTCGTGCTGGAGATCGACGTGCCAGGTCCAGAGGAGCCGGCCGGCACGCCCGGAGAGGGCGTCGGCGTACACCTGCACGGGCTCGGATCGCGGGCCGCCTCGGGTCGCGGGCGGGTTGCGGCCCTCGGAACGCGACAGGGCGACGAGATCATGAACGCCGTCGCCGTCGAGGTCGGGCGCCTCGACCAGGTGATGCAGTTCGTCGACGTGGATTCCATTGTCGAGCATCATCGGGCGTGTCCATCGCGGCTGACCGGATCGGCCGTCGATCACGGTGACGCCCCGGAAAGCCAGCTTCGGCAGCAGCGGGCCCGAGTCGGGGACGATCACCTCCGTCTGCCCGTCGCCGTCGAGGTCGAACAGCCAGGGCCACAACTTCCGCGGGCCCACGTAACCTGGTTGCGAGTAGGGCGCAGCCGCGGCCGCCGTCCACAGTTTCTCGCCCGTAGCGACCGAGAACGCCGCGAGCGACTGCTGGTTAACGGCGGGGCCGGGCCCCAGGGCCAGGACATCCGGCTCGCCGTCGCCGTCGAGGTCCGCGTGCTGGAGGGCTCGAACCGGCTCGAAGCCCAGCTCGATCGGACTCGATCGAGGGCGTCCCGTGGCAGGGTAGAGCACCAGGTACCGCGTGCGATCGAGGAAGCCCAGCCACGACGATCGCCGGCCACGAATTGGAACCGCGGGCCCCAGCGTCCGGAAGTTGATCGATCGATAGGCAGGGTCGATCGGCGATGTCCAGATTCGCCGACCCGAGCGTCCTGAGATGGCCTGCACGAGCCTTTGAGAAAGGAAGGGAGTCGAGTTCGTTACGGGCTTTCCGGTCCGACGCTCGATCTCGGCCGGAAACTCCGTGAAGCTAATGGTGGCGATGACGTCAGGGGTACCGTCGCCGTCGACATCCGAGAGAGCGGGTTCGCCGATGAGGTTCGCCCGCCGGCTCGCGGGCTGGAGCGGACCGGGCCGCTCGGGACCATCCGGCCGCGGTCCGCCGGGGCCATCGGCCGAGGCGACGTGGTTCCAGATCATCGACCCGTCCGCGCCCGAGATCGCGAGGAATCCCGGGCCCTCCGAGAAGGTCAGGAGCACATCGCGCGTGCCGTCGCCGTCGAGATCCACGGCCGGCTCGACGATCGAGACGAACCAGTGGCGACGGGAGATCGGCCGGATCCACCGGGACGGGTCGCGGCCGGGTTCGTGGGGACTCGCCGGCTCGACCGCGTCCCAGACCACCCTGCCGGTCGCTCCGTCGCGGCGGAGCAGGGTGCGGCCGCCGAGCTCGACGAGGTCTGACTTACCGGGCGTCAGCTCGAGCGCCACGGTCGTCCTGGCGTAGGGCATCGGCTCGTCGCGCCACCAGTAGGCCCGGGAATTCCGGAACTGGTCGATCTCCTGCCCCAGCAGCCGCCCCTCCTCGAGCGTGATCCGGTGCTTGATCGTCTCGCCCCGGTTCACGGCCACGCGAGACGTCCGGCCCAGGCGGCCATCGGCATCAATGCGCAGCCGGTAATCGCCGTCGGGCAGGGCCAGGGTATGACTCTGGGTAACCTCGAACGGCTCCAGGACCGGCTCGTCGAATCGTTCGCCGAGGACCCGGACGGTCGCCACCGGCCCCCGGTTCGTCAGCTCGATCCGGCCGAGCCGCCACTCCGAATATGCCCACCAGCCGCCCAGGACGGCAGCCAGGAAGCCCAGCGTCGCCGCGGCCGAGGTCGCCGCAACCCGCGCCGTGCGAAGGGCGGACTTTTGTCGGAGACGATGACGGAGCCTCGCCCGGCGATTGCCGGGGCCGACGGAGTCGGACATGGTCGTCGCATCCTGGAGACGTCAAAGAAGGTCAGGCTTTCCGGCCTGACAGAGCTTATGCGTCGGGCCGGTCAGGCCGGCCCGGTTGAAGACGTCGGGCAGGACTGCCCGACCTACGGTTCAATCGGGCCATTCGCCCGAGAAGACCTCGGTCGCCGGGCCGGTCATGAAGACGGGGGCATCGTCGTCGCGCCATTCCAGCTCGAGGTCGCCGCCGGGGAGGTGGGCCTGGATCTTCCGGCCCGAACGCCCGGTCAGCACCCCGGCCACACACACGGCGCACGCGCCGGTGCCACACGCCAGAGTGATCCCGGAGCCCCGCTCCCAGGTCCGCATTCGGACCTCGCCCGGGTCGTACACCTCGACGACGTGGACGTTCACCCGCCGAGGGAACGCCGGGTGGTTCTCGATCGCCGGACCGAGCTCCTCCAGCGGAAACTCCGCAACATCGTCGACGTAGATCACCGCGTGCGGGTTTCCCATCGAGACAGCCGTCACGGCGAATTCGCGGTCGCCGACGCGCAACGGAGCGTTCACCGGCGGATCGCCCGGGAGGGTGGTGGGGATTTCTCTCGATTTGAGGATCGGGGCGCCCATGTCGACGCGGACCCCGCGCACCTTGCCGGCGACGACGTCGAGGTCCAGGGTCAAAATGCCCCGGCCGGTCTCGATCGTGACGCGGTCCTTCCGCGCCAGGTCGTGGTCGTGGAGATACCTGGCGACGCAGCGCACGCCGTTGCCGCACATCTCGCCCTCGGAGCCGTCGGCGTTGAACATGCGCATCCGCGCGTCGGCCCTCTCCGACGGCATGATGAGGATCAGCCCGTCGCCGCCGATGCCGAAATGGCGGTCGCTGACGGCCACCGCCAGCCGGGCCGGATCGGCCGGAACCGGCTGGTCGAAGGTGCTGACATAGACGTAGTCGTTCCCGAGGCCGTGCATCTTGGTGAATCGCATCGCGCGTCCGCCCCGTCGGTGGGTGATCTTGTGACCCGCGATCGTTGCTCATCTCCTGGCGGCGTCGATCGGCGGCACGGATCAAGGTATCACGACGAAGGCGCTCGGACAAGGAATTGCGGCGCCGTCGACGACTGGCCTTGTCCCCGGCGAGCGGGAATAATATTGTGCCGCGAGATGAACCCGAATCCCCGCCGCCTCCGATTGAGAATGCGAGCCGAGCCGATGTCCACCGCCCCGAGCGAGGTCGAGATACGCGTCGAGGATGCCGAGGCATTTGAAACCCTGGTGGGCCGGGCGTTCAAACGGACCGGGAAGATCCCGCCCGAGATCCTGGCGCGGCACGCCCTGACGATCGTGCCGGCCGCCGAGTGGAACGTGCGGGTCGAGGCGATGGACGCGATCCTCCGCCGGATCGACGCGAGCCGCGAGGAGAAGCTGCGGGTCGAGGCGCGGCCCCCCGACGACCGGTGGCTGGGACTCTGGTCGACGCGGCGGCCGGGCTCGGGCTCGCGGCCCTATCGCACGGTGCTGATGGGCGTCGACCCCGTCGAGGCCCGGTGCGACTGCCCGGACTTTTTGCGGAATTCGCTGGGCCTCTGCAAGCACGCCCTGACGGCGCTCGAGCACCTCTACTCCCGGCCGCGGCTGCTCCAGCAGGCCGTCAAGGAGCAGGAGTGGGGCGAGCCGCCGGGCCGGGTCGGCCTGTGGTGGGATCCGATCCGGCCGCTGACCGGCACGGGCGACTGGATGGAGCGCGTCGGGTGGCGGGGCGAGACCGAATCGGTCGCCGCGCGCTCGGCCCGCGCCGCCCAGGCGTTACGGTGGTTCCGCTCGCCGCGCGACGGGGTCGCCACGCTCAAGAACGCGCATCATTCCGAGCCCAAGCGGCGGCTGGCGCTCGTCGACGACCTGCTCGCCGCGATCCCGGCGCGCACCTCGGGCCTGCGGCACGACCCGGCCATCCGGGCGCTCTTGCTCCGCGAGCGCCAGCGCCTGCACCTGACTGTCGAGCAGGCGCTCTCGCCGGCCGAGTTCCGCCAGGGGCTGCACACGCTCAAGCGGCCGCTCTATCCCTATCAGCGCGACGGCGTGCTCCGGTTCCTGGGCGAGGGCCGTCTGCTGCTCGCCGACGACATGGGCTTGGGCAAGACCGCGCAGGCGATCGCCGCGTGCGGCGTGCTCTGGCGGAGCGGGCGCGTCCGCCGCGGGTTGATCATCACGCCGGCAAGCCTCAAGCCCCAGTGGGCGCGCGAATGGGCGACGTTCTCGGAGTTGCCGATCGAGATCGTCGAGGGCTCGCCCGCCGAACGCCAGGCTCTTTATGCCGCGCGCAAGGAAGGCTTTCTGATCGTCAACTACGAGCAGCTTCTGCGCGACCTCGAGATCGTCCGGGCGTGGGAGCCGGACCTCGTCGTGCTCGACGAGGCGCAGCGGATCAAGAACTGGGCGACCAAGACCGCGCTCTCGGTGAAGGGGCTGACTCCACCCTATCGCCTGGTGCTCACCGGCACGCCGATGGAGAACCGGATCGACGAGCTGGCATCGGTCGTCGAGTGGGTTGACGACATGGCGCTCGAGCCAAAGTGGCGGCTCGGCGCGCTTCATTCGATCCGCGAGGACGGCCGCAACGAGGTCGTCGGCGTGCGGCACCTGGGCACGATCCGCGACCGGCTGCGCCACTGCATGCTCCGCCGCGTCCGCCGCGACGTGCTCGACCAGCTCCCACCGCGCACTGATACCCGCGTGCCCATCGAGCTGACCGAGGCCCAGCGGGCCGCTCATGACGAGCTCGACCAGCCGATCGTGATCCTGATGCAGAAGGCGATGAACCGGCCGCTCACCCAGGCCGAATTCCTGCGGCTGATGAGCCTGCTCACGCTCCAGCGGATCATCTGCAACGGACTGGCGCAGCTCCAGTTCGAGGACGTCTGGCCGACGATCCGCGACCGCGGCCCGGATGAGGCCACGCTCCAGGGACTCGCCACGCCCAAGCTCGCCGAGCTGCGGCAGCTCGTGCAGCAGCTCGTGCTGGGCCAGGGACGCAAGGTCGTCGTGTTCAGCCAGTGGCGGCGGATGCTCACCCTGGCGCACTGGGCCGTGCGCGACCTGCTCGCCGGGCCGGGCCTGCGCGCCGGGTTCTTCACGGGTGCCGAGAACCAGAAGCGGCGCACGCAGAACATCGTCGAGTTCCACGACGACCCGAGCTTCCGCATCCTGTTTTCCAGCGACGCGGGCGGCGTCGGGCTGAACCTCCAGCGCGCGGCCAACTGCGTGATCAACCTCGATCTCCCGTGGAACCCCGCGGTGCTCGAGCAGCGGATCGGCCGGGTCTATCGCCTGGGCCAGCGCAAGCCGATCGACGTCTACAACCTCGTCAGCGAGCAGGGGATCGAGTCGCGGATCTCGGTGCTGGTCGACACGAAGCAGGCGTTCTTCAAGGGGCTGTTCGACGGCGATACCGAAACAGTCCGGTTCGGCGAGTCGTCGAACTTCCTGGCGAGGGTCCAGAAGCTGATCGACCCGTCGGCCATCGCGGTCGTGGCCGCCAGGGGCGGCCAGGCCGAGGCCCAGGCCGAGACCGCCGAGGCCGAGGACGACGACCATGACCTCGACGTCAGCGACGATGTCGCCGACCCGATCGACGAGATGATCGAGGCGGCCGACGAATCGCAGGACATTCCGGCGCCCGAGCCGACGACCGCCACGACGGTGAGCCGCGCGGCAGCCGCCGCCGAGGCCGCGCCGGCGCCTCCGTCCGGCCAGCCGGAAGCGGAGACCCCGCCCGTGTACGAGCCTGCCCCCACCGAGCCCCTGCCGTCCACCGGCACGCCGTCCAATGGGTCCGTGCACGGCGGCGGGGCAACGCGCGTCCGCGACCTGTTCTCGCAGCTCCAGGTGCGGCGCGAGCCGTCGGGCAAGGTCGTCATCGAGGCCCCCGCCGAGGCGGCCGGCGAGCTGGGAGCACTCTTCGAAGGGATGGCGGCGCTGCTCCAGTCGCTCGGCTCACGGCAATAGGGAAGGCCCGACGGCGACGACATCCTCCGTCCTCGCGCGTTCGTTTCGCGACGCCTACCCGGTTGCGGCGGACACCCGGCTCGGGCATGCTGTCAGGATCGTCGGACATCCGGCCGCGTCGTGGGCCGATTCGACATCCCACCCCAGATCACCGAGTTCCCCGGAGGATCGAGCATGGATCGTCGCGATTTCCTGAAGCAGACCGCGATCGCGGGCAGCAGCCCGTTCTTGCTTGGCGGTGCGCCGGGCTATATCCGGACGATGTCCCCCCCGCCCAGCGAGCGGGTCCGCTTCGCCTGCATCGGCGTCGGCGGCAAGGGGGACAGCGACACCCGCGACGCGGGCGAGCACGGCGACGTCCTCGGGCTCTGCGACGTCGACGACAACACGCTCAACAAGATGGCCGGCCGGCTGTCCGAGAAGCACAAGAACATCAAGAAGTACTACGACTTCCGCAAGATGCTCGAGGAGCTCGGCGACAAGATCGACGCCGTCACCGTGAGCACGCCCGACCACACCCACGCGCCCGCCAGCGTGATGGCGATGCGGATGGGCAAGCACTGCTTCTGCCAGAAGCCGCTCACCTGGTCGATCGAGGAGGCCCGGGTGATGCGCACCCTCGCGGCCGAGAAGCACCTCGTCACCCAGATGGGCAACCAGGGCACGGCCCACGACGGCTTCCGCTCGGGCGTCGAGCTGCTGCGATCGGGCGTGCTCGGGCCGATCAAGGAGATCCACGTCTGGACCAACCGCCCCATCTGGCCGCAGGGCATGGCCCGGCCCAAGGACACGCCGGGTATCCCCAACAACGTCCGCTGGTACGAGTTCCTCGGCCCGGCGCACGATCGGCCGTACCACCCCGACTACCAGCCATTCAAGTGGCGCGGCTGGCTGGACTTCGGCACCGGGGCCCTCGGCGACATGGCGTGCCACACGATCAACATCGCCTGCATGTCGTTCGAGCTGTTCGACGCCGAGGAGGTCGAGGTCCTCGATACCTCGGGCATCGTCGACCACGCCAGCTACCCGACCTGGTCGATCATCCGCACCAGGTTCGGCGCACGCGGTAGCCGCGGCCCGCTGTCGCTCACCTGGTACGACGGCGGCGACAAGCTCCCCGAGGACAAGCGGGCCTACTGGCAGCACCTTCACGGCGCGAAGGCCGAGGGAAGCGGCCTGCTGATCGTCGGCGAGAAGGGATCGTTCTACTCGCAGAACGACTACGGCGCCGAGCACGTCCTCCTGCCGAAGGACCAGTTCAAGGACGTGAAGAAGCCCGAGCCCAGCCTCCCGCGCTCGCCCGGCCACTTCACCGAGTGGGTCGAGGGGATCAAGGAGAACAACCCTAACAAGCCGATGTCGAACTTCCAGTACGCCGGCCGGCTCACCGAGACCGTGCTGCTGGGCGTGGTCGCACTCAAGGCCGGCAAGCCCATCCAGTGGGACGCCGAGGCCATGAAGGCGAAGAACTGCCCCGAGGCCGACCAGTACATCCGCCGCCACTACCGGCGGGGCTACTCGATCCACGCCTGAGACGGCATCGCACCGCAGCCCGCCCCAACTCACCCGGCCCCGGCGCCTTCGCGGCCCCGGGGCCGGGCTCCATTCCTGGTCTTGCCACATCGCGTGGAAAGTATATCAAGTAGGTCGGGCATTCTTGCCCGACGCTTCTGCACTGGCGGGGCAAAAATGCCCGACCTCTTCTGACGCTCATCCCCGTCGGGCAAGAATGCCCGATCGACTTCTTCATCTCAATATCGACACTCATTGAAACATGGCCGTTCGACAGGAATGAGTCGGGCTGCTCTGTCGTGCGCGGGCCGGCCATTCTCGAACGACCTGGCCGACGGCCCACGGTTGGCACCGAATTTTCAAGTAGGTGATGTTTGATGAATTCGCTTCACAAGCCATGATCTCGCCGCAGGCGGGCCGGTCGCCCTCCGTCCGCTCGCGGCGCGAGTCGAGGAGACGCCGATGCCCGCCACAGCCCATGCGACCGAGCCCCTGCCGCTGGTCTCTGCCTCGGACCTGGTCAACCCGCTCCTGAAAGTCGCCGACGCGATGACGGCCAGCCCTCGGAGCTGCTCGCCGGCCAGCACGGTGCTCGAGGCCGCCCTGCTCATGCGCGACGCCGATTGCGGCGTCGTGCCGGTTACGGACGGCGGCCGGCCGGTCGGTATCCTGACCGATCGCGACGTCGCCCTGGCGCTGCCCGATCGCGAGGCGGGGCTGCCGACGACCCCGGTCTCCGAGCTGATGTCCGATCGGCTGGTCACGGTCGATCGCGATGCGACGATCGAATCGGCGATGGAGAAGCTCGGCGGCGAGGGCGTGCGCCGCGTGCTCGTGGTCGACGCCGACGGGCGGCTCGTCGGCATCCTGAGCTGGACCGACCTGGTGCCGCACCTGTCCGAGCGCGGGATCGGCCGGGTCGTCTCGCGGGTGGTCGAGAACCGTTGAAACCGACGGGCATTTCGCCCGCCCAGCGGCAAGGAAAGGTCACAGGACCTGGCCGCCCAGGGCCGGAACGTGCCGAGAGGACTCTTCATGGACCCATTCTCTATCGGAGACCCGAGCGTCAATATCGCGCCGCTGTTCGTGCGCCTGACCCACTGGTTCAACGTCCTGTTTCTGACGCTCCTCGTGCGCAGCGGCCTGGCCGTCCTGGCGGCCCACCCCAAGCTCTACTGGAACATCCATAGCAAGCCGGGATCGGAATGGCTGCGGTTCACCCGCAAGAAGATGCCCGAGGACCGCATGTGGTGCTCGACCGATGAGGAGGAAGCATGGCCGGGCCTGATCGCGCTGCCCGGCGGCGAGGGCCTGGGCCTGGGACGTTACTGGCACTTCCTCAACGCCATCTGCTGGATGATCTGCGGCGCGTTCTACGTCGCGCTTCTGTTCCTCTCTCCCCAGTGGCAACGTCTGGTGCCGACATCGTGGGAGGTGATCCCTGACGCGATCCGCGACATGGGGATGTACCTGACGTTCCACACGCCGCCCCAGGGGACGCCCTACGGCCCGAGTCCGATGAACCCGCTCCAGCAGCTCACCTACTTCGGCGTGGTCTTCGGGCTCGCGCCCCTCATGATCCTCACCGGGCTGGCGCAGTCGCCCTCGATCGCCGGGCGGTTCCCCTGGTACGAGCGCATCTTCGGCCACCGTCAGGCGGCGCGGAGCCTCCACTTCCTCGGCATGGTCGCGTTCCTCGGGTTCCTGGTGATCCACGTGGCCATGGTGGTCTGGCACGGCTTCGCCCGCGAGATGAACCTGATGGTGCTGGGGTCCGAGAACGTGGGGACCCGCTGGTGGGCCGGCGCGGCGATCGGCGGAGGGATCATCGCGGCGATCGTCCTGGTGCACGTCGCGGCCAATCTGATGTCGGCGCACTACCGCCGCGCGACCCACAATGCGCTCTCGGCCGTCGTCGACCCGATCCGCGAGGGCGTGCTCCATCACCTCAACTCGGTGCAGGACTATCCCGCGTCGTGGATCTCGCCGTACTTCCGTACCAACGGCTATCCGCCAATCTCGGCGTATCCCCAGGCGAAGGGGGACGACGACGCCTACGAGCGGCTGATGGCCGGCGGCTTCGCCGATTACCGCCTCCAGGTCGACGGCCTGGTGGACCACCCGATGGAGCTCTCGCTCGAGGACCTGCGCCGGCTGCCGCGTCAGGAGCAAACGACGCTGCACCACTGCATCCAGGGCTGGACGTCGATCGGCCGGTGGGGCGGGGTTCGGGTGTCCGACCTGCTGGCCCGATGCGGGGTCCGCCCCGAGGCGCGGTACCTCGCGTTCCACTCGTTTGGGAAGCACGAGAAAACCGGCAAGCCGTATTACGAGTGCGTGACCCTCGACCTGGCCAATCACCCGCAGGCGATCCTGGCGTACGAGCTCAACGGCGAGCCGCTGCCCGTGCAGCACGGGGCACCCTTGCGGCTCCGGCTGGAGACGAAGCTGGGCTTCAAGATGGTCAAGTACCTCCGCTCGATCGAGGTGATCGACGACTATGCGCGGCTCGGGGGCGGGCAGGGGGGTGTACGCGAGGACGAGCAGCAATTCGACATGGGAGCCGAGATATGAGCGAGGCACCGGCACGGGCGGCCGGCCGGATCCTGCCGATCGGCCATGTACCGGATGCGGCATGGAGCCCGGTCGCGGTTGGGCGCCGAACTTGGAGCGCCTAACGATTGGCTGGTGCGCATTGCCGTTGCGTGGCGTACGGGCGAGAGATCCTCCGGTGCAGGGTGATGCCGAAGCCCCACGATTGAGCCCCCGCCCGTGTCCGGCGTCGTGAGAGCTCCGGATCGGCATGGCCTGTGCATAAAAGGGAATAGCCGGGTCGCGGTGGCCGCCGCGGCAATCGGGCGCGGATAGATCCTCGGTGGCCCCGACATCCACACCGGCCGCGCCGTTGGTGCGATGCCGGGCGTCGCACGGCATCAAGGTGTAAGCCTTCCGGGGGAAGGTTCCGTCAACCAGGAGGGACAGGGCGATTATCCGAACGCTGTTCGAGACCGCCCCCACGATGCCCGCACGGCTGATCGAGATGGCGCACGACGCCATCCTGGTCTGGGAGCCGGACGGGACGATCGTCCTGTGGAACCGGGGGGCGGAGGAACTGTACGGCTACACGATGGCCGAAGCCCTGGGCCGGCGGAGCCACGACCTGCTCCAGACGACGTTCCCCGTCGACCTGGACGCGTTCCTGTCCGCGGTGGGCATGAATGGAGAATGGCGCGGCGAACTGGGCCACACGACCAGGGACGGTCGGCGGGTCGTCGTCGAGTCGCGGCTGGCACGGATCGACGAGCCCGACCATAACCTGGTCCTGGAGATCAACCGCGACATCACCGAGCGGAAACGCGCAGAGGAGGAGATCCGCAAGCTCAACGGCGACCTGGAGGCTCGCGTGGCCCGGCGGACGGCCGACCTCGAGGAGCTCAACGCGCAGCTCGCGGCCTTCACGTACTCGATCTCGCACGACTTGCGAGCGCCCCTGCGGGCGATCCACAGCCTGGCCGACGCGCTGCGCGAGGACTACGACGACCGGCTCGACGACGTGGGCCGCGACTACACGCGGCGGATCTCCGGCTCGGCGCACCGGCTCGACGAGATGATTCAGGACCTGCTGGCCTACAGCCGTCTGGGACGGGCCGAGATGACCTTGCAGCGGGTGGACCTCGATGTGGTGGTGGACCAGTCGATCGCGGCCCTGCGCGGCGCGGCGGGCGACGAGCCGTGCTGCTTCGAGGTGCGCGGCCCGCTGCCGCCCGTGATCGGCCATCCCAGCACTCTGGCCCAGGTCGTGGGGAACCTGCTGGGCAACGCCCTGAAGTTCCACCAGCCGGGCGAGCAGCCGACGGTCGTCATCCGGGCGGAGCCGAGTGGCGGGCGGGTGCGGTTGTGGGTCGAGGATTCGGGCATCGGCATCGCCCCCGAGCACCAGGAGCGGATCTTCCGGGTCTTCGAACGGCTGCACGGCATCGAGAGTTATCCCGGGACCGGCATCGGCCTGGCGATCGTCAAGAAGGGCGTGGAGCGGATGGGTGGCCGGGTGGGACTCGAGTCCAGCCCGGGCGCGGGGAGCCGGTTCTGGATCGAGCTGCCGGCGGCGGAGGCCCGATCGTGAACGCCGACGACTGCACGATCCTGCTGGTCGAGGACGAGACTGTCGACGTCCTGATGATCCGTCGGGCGCTGACCCGGGCCCGGCTCGCCAATCCCTTGCAGGTCGTCCAGGATGGCGACGCGGCGGTGAATTACCTCGGGGGCGTCGGGGACTTCGCCGACCGTCGCCGATACCCGCTCCCCGGGCTGATCCTGCTCGACCTGAAGCTGCCCAGGCGCTCGGGGCTGGAGGTGCTGGAATGGCGGCGCGAACAGCCCGGCCTCAGGCGGATTCCCGTCGTCGTCCTCACCTCGTCCCGGGAGGCCGACGACGTCCACCGGGCCTATGATGCCGGCGCCAACTCGTACCTGGTCAAGCCCGTGCAGTTCGAGGCGCTCTTCGAGATGGTCCGGTCGCTCGGGTCCTACTGGCTGATCCTCAACGAGCCGCCGGCCGCCGATCACTAGATAGTCCTGGCGGATGCCCGCGGATTGCTAGAGGCGAGGGGAGACTTCTGCTAGATTATCGAATTCGCCTCCCGTCATTCCGATTGGCTGGCCGGCGGGCCGGGTGCCCCCGGGGCTCGTCGCAGGTCGACGCACCGCCCCTCGCCGGCCGGAAGAGGGCGTCGCTCTTGTCATTTCGCGGCCGAGGTCGAGAGTCGAACATGCGTCTGCTCCTCGTGGACGACAATCCGGATGACCGCCTGCTGGCAGTCCGGGTCCTGCGCCGCGACATCGCGGACCTGGAGGTGGAAGAGGCCCGCGACGCCGAGGAATTCCGCCAGGCGCTCGAGCGCGACGGCTTCGATGCTGCCGTGACCGACTACCGCCTGCAATGGTCCGACGGGATCGCCGTGCTCCTGACCCTGCGATCGCGATATCCCGACCTCCCGGTGGTGATGTTCACCAGCAGCGGCAGCGAGGAGGTCGCCGTCGACGCGATGAAGGCGGGGCTGGACGATTATGTCCTCAAGTCGCCCGGCCATCTCTCGCGGCTGCCGGCGGCCGTGATGGCGGCCGTCAGGCGGATGCGAGACCGCCGGCGAGTGACGGACCTGGAGACGCTGGTCAACCGGCTGAATGTGGGGGTCTACCGGATCGCGGCCGACGGCTGGCTGATCGAGGCGAACCCGGCGTTCCTGCGGCTGCTCGGCTACTCGTCGACCGAGGAGGCACGGCAGGCCAGGCCCGCCGTGCTCGCCGGCCCGCACCCCCTGCCCGGCGACGGGCCGGCCGCCACGCGCGAGGTGCGCATCGAGCGGCCGGACGGGGGCACGAGCTGGCTCCTGGTCAGCGAGACGGCGGCCTTCGCCGCGGGCGAGACGGTGATCGACGGCCTGGCCGAGGACATCACCGGGCGCAAGGCCGAGGAAGAGGCGCGGTTCCGGCTGGCCTCGATCGTCGAGTCATCCGACGACGCGATCATCGGCAAGACGCTCGACGGCGTCATCGCAAGCTGGAATGCCGGCGCCGAGCGGATCTTCGGCTACTCGACGGCCGAGGCGATCGGGCAGCACATCAACCTGCTGGTGCCGCCCGGCCAGCGCGACGAGATCCCCAGCATCCTCGAGCGAATCCGCCGAGGCGAGGCAATCGGGCACTACGAGACGCGCCGGCGCCGCAAGGACGGGACGATCATCGACGTGTCGCTGTCGGTCTCGCCGATCCGGGACGACGCGGGTCGGGTCATCGGCGCCTCGAAGATCGCCCGCGACGTGACCGAGCGCAAGCAGACCGAGCGCGAGCTTGCCCGGCTCAACCAGGAACTGCAAGATCGAATCGGCGAGCTCCAGACGCTGCTCGAGATCCTGCCCGTCGGGGTCTGGATCGGCGACGCCGATTCGCGCCGGGTCGTCGGCAACCGGGCGGCCAACGAGATGCTCGGCCTGCCGCCGGGCACGAACGTCTCCCCCTCGGCTCACGGCCCGGGCGAGTCGGGCGGGCGCGGATTCCGGTATTTTCGCGATGGGAAGGAGATCCCAATCGACGAGCTGCCGATGCGCCGGGCGATCGCCACCCGCTCGGTGGTCAAGAACTTCGAACAGGACGTGGTGTTCGACGACGGCCGCGTCGTGACCCTCCAGGGCTCGGCGGCGCCCCTGTTCGACGAACGGGGCGAGGTGCGGGGCGCGGTCGCCGCCTGCGCCGACGTCACCGAACGCAAGCGCGACGAGGAGGCGCTCCGCGCGGCCGACCGCCGCAAGAACGAGTTCCTGGCGATGCTCGGCCACGAGCTGCGCAACCCCCTGGGCCCGATCCGCAACGCCGTCCAGATCCTCAACCTGCTCGGCTCGACGGAGCCTGAAGCCCGCGCGGCACGCGCCATGATCGAGCGCCAGGTCGCCCACATGGCCCGGCTGATCGACGACCTGCTCGACGTCTCGCGGATCGTCCGGGGGAAGATCCAGCTCCGCCGCGAGCGGTGCGACCTGGCCCGGATCGCGCGCGAGGCGGCCGCCGACAACCGGGCCGACCTCGAGGCCGCCGGGCTGACCTTCAAGGTCGAAGTCCCCGAGGGACCGGTCTGGATGACAGGCGATCCGACGCGGATCAACCAGGTCCTGGGCAACATCCTGAGCAACGCGCACAAGTTCACCGACCCCGGCGGCCTGGTGACGCTCCGCCTCGCCGTCGAGCCGGGCGGCGACCTCGCCGAGATCACCGTGCGCGACACCGGCATCGGGATCGAGCCCGAAATCATGGGCCGCATCTTCGACGCCTTCAGCCAGGCCGACAGCAGCCTCGACCGCACGCGGGGAGGGCTGGGGCTGGGGCTGGCGCTGGTCAAGGGGCTCGTCGAGCTGCACGGCGGCGAGGTTCGGGCCGCCAGCGCGGGCGTGGGACACGGCACCGAGTTCACGATCCGCCTGCCGCTCCGCCCGGCCGAGGCATCGGCCCCGCCAGCCGCCCCGACGCGCACCGCCGCCCGCCCGGCCCGCGTCCTGATCATCGAGGATAACGTCGACGCCGCCCACAGCCTGCAACTGCTGCTCCGGATGAACGGTCACGAGGTCGTCGTCGCCCACGACGGCCGGCAGGCCCTCGACTCGATCGAGTCCTACCGACCCGAGCTGGTCCTCTGCGACCTGGGGCTCCCCGGAGACCTCAACGGCTACGACCTGGCGCGGATCCTCCGCCAGAGGCCCGAGACCGCGGCCAGCTCCCTGGTCGCCCTCTCCGGCTACGGGCGCGAGGAGGACCGCCGCCGCGCCCGCGAGGCCGGGTTCGACCTCCACCTCACCAAGCCCGTCGACTTCGGCCGCCTCCGCGAGATCATCGCGGACCCGCCCCGACCCCGCCGCGGGGATTGATTGCCGACGCCGGAAGGACCTTCATCGGGAGCGCGAGCCTGCCGGCGAGCCGGCCCATCGAGCAAGCGTCGCGCCATCCCGGCTCGGCAGGGGCCTCAACCTCTCGGGACAGATCCGTCCCCCCCGCGCGGGCGCCGGTCCCCGTCTTTGGCACCGGATTTGTCGGTCTTCCGGCTGACCCCGCCCCCCCCCCC
>DAIDHB010000275.1 GCA_027452145.1 Planctomycetales bacterium | reverse complement strand
CGATCTTGTCGTTCAGCGGCTTGCGGCCCTTCATGGCGATCGGGTGGCCCGGCGGGAGCTTGCAGATCGCGAACGACCACGAGTACGCCACGGTCCCCAGCACGCGATTCGCGTGGACGTCGAGCTCGCAGTCGAAGACGGTTTTGTTCGCCAGCTCGACGATGACCGGCGGGGGCGGCTGCTTCACGCCCCCGGGCCACATCGACCACAGGCCCACCCGCAGCCTGCCCGTCGCCGGGTCGACGCAAAATGCATAGTACAGGTCGACCTTGCGGTGCTTGCCGCCGACCAGCATCGTCACCGGCGATCGCAGCAGGGCGAAGGTCGAGGTGTGCGCGACGATCCGCGACTCGGCCAGCTCCTTCTCGGCGGCGCCCAGGACCATCTGCTCGATCGTCGAGAGCTGGATGCTCAGCGCCTCGAGCCGGTCCGAGCTGACCACAACTTCGTCCTTGCCGCCGTCGCGGGCCGGGACGCACATCCCCAGCCCGACGCGCACCAGCGCGAACTCCTTCTCCAGCCCCTGCGCCTGGACGTCCGCCAGGATCGCGGTGCGGAACAGGGTCGCGGTCTGGTTGGCCACATTCGGCAGCTCCTTCCACTCGCCGCTGGCCAGCCGCGGGACCGACCTGAGCACGACGTGGTTCCAGCCATCCGGCGGCGTCTCGCCGATCCGCGTCCCCGCCTGAAGGCGGACGAGCTGCGGCTGCGAGCCGACCATCCCGGCCGCCATCGCCGTCAATGCCCCGACATTCGATGCGGCGTACGATCCTGGCATCATGCCCAGGACCACGAGCGGCACGGCAATTGCACAAAACCTCACCGCGCGTCGCGACGCATGGATCCGCCCCGCCTTACGCACCATCGATTCCTCCCCTCCTGAGAGGCTCGTCCGGGTGGTGACCCTTGCGTCACCCGCCGCGTCGCGTCGTGCCGATATGCTCGATGTCGACGATCGTCCCGGAATCCGCCAGATTCTGCCCTGAATCAAAGCCCGGTGCTGCCCGAACGCCCCGGATGAATGGATGTCACCCGCCCGACACAAGGAAGTCGACGATGAGGTTAGGTCGCCAGCCGTTGCCGTTACCGATCGAGCGGGACTCCGGTTCCGCGTTCGGGTTTCGGCGGAATCCTACCATCCCTCGCCCAGGAGCACATCCGCAAATTCCATGCAATGGGCAGACCCCGTGGCCGACGGATCTTCCGGATCTCCGGCACTTTCGACAGGATGCCGCCCCGTCTAGCTTGTCCAGGCTCCGCAGTCCGTCATAGAACTTCTAAACTCGGGTATATTACCTAGATAGCCTGGCAACCTGGGAGGTAAGCACCGGTGACGAAGACCACGAGGCCGAGAATCCTGGCGCTCGCACCTGGAGAGACCGACGGACTTGCCGTCGCCGCGGCGGCAAGCCGGTCTGGCGCGCTAGGCGTTCTGGACCTGGGCCAGGTGGGGCCGCGCCGGGAGGGCGTGCTAAGCGAACTGGAGCGGCTGGCGCGTGGTCCGTATGCGGTCCGGCTGCCGGTGCGAGGGATCACCGAAGACTGGGCGGGATGGAGCGAGGCGGAAGGACTCACCGCCGTATGGATCGGGTGCGATCCGGAAGGTCGTGTGGATAAGGGTTCTGGGTTTGAAGAGGCGGTCCGGATCGCCGGACGGACGGGGCGAATCGTGATCGCGGAGGCGGCGTCGCGGGCTGAGGTGCGGCGGGCCATCGACGCGGGTGTGACGGGGGTAGTCGTTTCGGGGCTCGAGGCCGGCGGGTGGTGCGGATCGGATAGCTCGTTCGTCCTGCTCCAGGCGGCACTGGCCGAGGGGGAAGTGCCGGTCTGGGTGCGCGGCGGCATCAGCGAGCGGGTCGCGGCCGGCGCGGTGGCCGCCGGGGCGGCCGGCGTCGTGCTCGAGGGCGCGCTGTTGCTCGCCCGCGAGTCGCCGCTCGGCCCGGCCTGGCGCGATCGGATCGCGCGATCGGACGGGAGCGAGACCGCCCGCGTGACGCCCGAATGCGGAGGGCCGGGGGTCCGCGTGTTCGCCGCGCCCGGGTCGGCCGCGATCGGCCGCCTGCGCGAGGCGGCCGCGCGGTCGGGCGAGGATCCGGCCGGATGGACGGCCGCCGTGGCCCACGAGGTCGGCTGGGCCGACGGGCAATGCCTGCCGATCGGCCAGGACGCTGCCTTCGCCGTGCGGCTGGCCGGTCGCCATGTGACGGTCGGGGGGATTGTGCAGGCCGTCGAGCGGTCGATCGGGGCAGGAATTGCGGCAGCGCGCGAGGCCCGGCCGCTGGCCGACGGCTCGCCGATGGCCGTGGATCTCGGGACGCGATATCCGATCCTTCAGGGGCCGATGACGCGGGTCAGCGACGTGGCGCCGTTCGCCGAGGCGGTGGCAATGGATGGCGGCCTGCCGTTTGTGGCGCTGGCGATGCTGCGCGGCGACGAGGTCCAGGCTCTGTTGCGCGAGACGGCCGGGCGGCTGGCCGGGCGGTCGTGGGGCGTTGGCGTCCTGGGCTTCGTGCCGCCGGAGCTGCGGGCCGAGCAGCTCGCGGCGGTCGCCGAGGCGCGGCCGCCGTGGGCCCTGATTGCCGGAGGCCGGCCCGACCAGGCCGAGGGGCTGGAGCGCCGGGGGATCCGGACGTTCCTGCACGTCCCCTCGCCGGGGCTGCTGGAGCAATACCTGCGCGACGGCTGCCGGCGGTTCGTGCTGGAGGGGCGCGAGTGCGGCGGGCACGTCGGGCCGCGGTCGAGCTTCGTGCTGTGGGAGCAGGCGGCGGCCGTGGTCGACGACGCGATCGACCGCGGCATCCCGGCGGTCGAGATCTCGCTGGCCTTCGCGGGTGGCATCCACGACGCCCGCTCGGCGGCGGCGGTCGCGGCGCTGGCCGGTCCGCTGGCGGCGAGGGGCGTGAAGGTCGGCGTGCTGATCGGGACGGCGTACCTCTTCACCCGCGAGGCGGTCGAGACCGGCGCGATCGTCGGCCGGTTCCAGCAGGAGGCCCTGCGGTGCACCGACACCGTGCTGCTCGAATCCGGGCCGGGGCACCAGGTGCGGGTCAGCCCGTCGCCGTTCGTGGCGCGGTTCCGCGACGAGCGCCGCCGGCTGATCGCCGAGGGGAGGCCGGCGGAGGAAGTCCGCGACGCGCTCGAGCGGCTGAACGTCGGCCGGTTGCGGGTGGCGGCCAAGGGAGTCGATCGCGCCGATGGAGCAGGCTCGGGGCTCTCGGCCGTCGAGGATGCCTACCAGTGGAATCACGGCGTGTACATGCTCGGCCAGGCGGCGACCCTGCGAGACGCCACCACCACCATCGCCGAGCTGCACCGCGAGATCGGCGCGGGGAGCGACGAGATGATCCGGCGGACCATCCCCGGGATCGACGACCAGCCCGCCCCCGGTTTGACGGCCGCGCAGCCCTCGGACATCGCGATCATCGGGATCTCGACCGTCTTCCCCGGCGCGGGGGACCTGCCGCGGTTCTGGTCGAACACCTTGCGGGGCGTCGACGCGATCGTCGAGGTGCCGCCGGACCGATGGGACTGGCGGCTCTACTACGACCCGGACCCGAAGGCGCCCGACAAGATCGTGTCGAAGTGGGGCGGGTTCGTGCCGGACGTGACGTTCGACCCCCTGCGCTACGGGATGCCGCCGTCGAGCCTGCCGTCGATCGAGCCCGCGCAACTGCTGGCGCTGGAGGTCGTGCGGCGGGCGATCGACGACGCCGGCTATGCCGAGCGGCCGTTTGCCCGCGAGCGGACGGCGGTCGTGCTGGGCATGGGCGGGGGGGCGGCGCAACTGGCAATGGGCTACGCGTTCCGCTCGTACCTGCCGATGCTCGACACGGTGATCCCCGGCGGGGGGCGGGCGGCGATCGAGGCGTGCCGGGGCCAGTTGCCCGAGTGGACCGAGGACTCGTTCCCCGGCTTTTTGCTGAACGTGACGGCGGGGCGAATCGCCAACCGGCTGAACCTGGGCGGCGCGAATTACACGGTGGACGCGGCGTGCGGCTCGTCGCTGGCGGCCGCGTCGCTGGCGGTGCGCGAGCTGGAGACCGGCGCGGCCGACGTGGTGGTGCTCGGCGGCGTGGACACGGTGCAGAATCCGTTCACGTATCTGGCCTTCAGCAAGACGCAGGCGTTCTCGCCGCAGGGACGTTGCCGGCCCTTCGACGCGGGAGCCAACGGCATCGTGATCAGCGAGGGCGTCGCCGCCGTGGTGCTCAAGCGGCTGGCCGACGCCGAGCGCGACGGCGATCGGATCTACGCCGTGATCAAGGGCCTGGGCGCCTCGAGCGACGGGCGCGCCCGAGGGCTGACGGCGCCGGTGGTCGAGGGCCAGGTCCGCGCGATCGAGCGGGCGTATACCAGGGCGGGGGTCTCGCCGGCGACGGTGGGCTATGTCGAGGCTCACGGCACGGGCACGGCACTCGGAGACGTCGTCGAGGTCGAGTCGCTCAGCCAGGTGTTCCGCGACGCCGGGGCGGAGCCGTTGGGCTGCGTGGTCGGCTCGGTCAAGTCGATGATCGGCCACACCAAGTGTGCCGCGGGCCTCGCTGGTCTGATAAACGCGGCGCTCGCTCTTTATCACAAGGTGCTGCCGCCGACGATCGGGATCCAGGCGCCGAACCCCAAGCTCGACCTGCACGACGGGCCGTTCCGATTGTGCACGCAGGCCGAGCCGTGGATCCACCGCGACAGCGAGAGCCCGAGGCGAGCGGGGGTCAGCGCATTCGGCTTCGGCGGGACGAACTTCCACGCGGTTCTTGAGGAATACGGGGCGAACGTCGTGCCGGCGCCGGCGTCGGGACTGCCCGACTGGCCGTCCGAGCTGCTGGTGTTCGAATCCGACGAGCCGGCCGGATTGCTCGCGTCGATCGACCGGCTGGCGTCGGCGCTCGAGGGCGGGGCGCGGCCGCCGCTGAGGGAGCTGGCGGCGGCGTTGATCGCGGCGCGGGGCGCGGCAGAAGGGCATCGCCCGATCGTCGCGATCGTGGCCGAGTCGCACGACGATCTGCTGGCGAAGCTGCGAATTGCGAGGGCCGCCATCGCCGGGGGAAAGAGCGAGCTGGAGGACCCGCGGGGCGTGTATTTCGCCGCGAGGCCGGTGTGGGCCGGGGCGAAGGTGGCGTTCCTGTTCCCGGGCCAGGGCGCGCAGGCGCCCGGGATGCTGCGGGAGCTGGCGATCGCGTTCCCCGAGGTGCGCGGGGCGTTCGAGGAGTTCGACCGCGCCGTCACGGCTGGCGGCGGGATCGCGCCCGGGCCGCTGGTCTTCCCGCCGCCGGCCTTCGACGGCGCGGCGCGCGACGAGGCCCGGCGGGCGCTCCTGCGCACGGACGTGGCGCAGCCGGCGGTGGGCGCGGGATGCGTGGGGCTGTTGCGGCTGCTCGGCGCGATGGGCCTGGAGCCCGACATGGTAGGCGGGCACAGCTACGGCGAACTGGTCGCGCTGCATGCCGCGGGGGCGATCGGCGCGGCCGACCTGGCCGAGTTGTCGGCGGCGCGAGGCCGGCTGATGATCGAGGCGGGCCGTGGGGCATCGGGCGCGATGGCCGCGGTGCTGGGCGGGCGCGACGTGGCCGAGCGACTTGTCCGGGCAACGCCGGGCGTGATCGCGGCGAACTGGAACGGGCCGCGGCAGACGGTCGTCGCCGGCCCGGCCGATGCGATCGATCGCCTGGTCGAGCTGGCCGCCGCTCAGGACGTGACGGTGCGCCGGCTGCCGGTCGGATCGGCGTTCCACACGCCGATGGTCGCCTCGGCCCGCGAGCCGCTGACGCGTCTGGCCGCCGACCGAATCCGCCGCTCGCCCGATCGGCCCGTGTACTCGAACGTGGACGCGGCGCCCTATCCGACCGAGCCCGCCGCGATCGCGGCGCGGCTGGGCGAGCACCTGGCGAGCCCGGTACGCTTCGACGCGATGGTCGAGGCGATGTACCGCGACGGGGCGCGCGTGTTCGTCGAGGTCGGCCCGGGCGCGCTCCTCTCGCCGATGGTCGAATCCATCCTGGAGGGCCGGCCGCATCTGTCAGTCTCGTGCGATGCGGCTCCGACCCCGGGCCTGGGCGCCCTGCTGAAGCGGCTGGCGCGGCTGGTGGTCGCGGGGATCCCGCTACGGCTCGAGCGGCTGACCGAGGGCCGCGCAACCCGTCGGCTCGACCTCGATCGACTGCCGCCCGGCGAGTTGGCGGAGCCGCCGACGCCGTCGACCTGGCTGGTCAACGGCAGCCGGTCGCGGCCATTCGCCGGTCCCGAGCCTTCGCGGCTCGGCACGGCGCCGGCGCTGCCCGTACCGTCTGCTCCAACGCCAAAGCCGGCACCGGCGCACGCGAACGGGAGTGTCCCCAGGCGCGATCCCACGCCGCCACCTTCCCCCGCACACCGATACGAGGCCCCGTCCCGGCTCAACGGCCATAGCAACGGAAAGCCGATACCAGCCATGACGACCCACACGCCGATTGTCCCGCAACAGCCGGCCCCGGCCGCCGGCGCGAACGGCCCGGCCCACCCCCGAGCCGACGCGGTCATCGAGTCGTTCCAGCAGACCATGCGGATGTTCCTGGAGGTCCAGCAGGCGACGATGCTCGCCTACCTGGCGGGCCGGGGTACGACACCCGCCGCGCCGGCCGGTGCGTCCCGGCCCGCCGAGACAGCGCCAGTCGCCCCCCCTCATCGCAACGGCGACGCGACGACGGCACGGGCAGAATGGAGCCCCGCCGATCGCCTGCGCCCGATCGTCGATCGGCACGAGCCTGGCGAGCACGCGAATGGGAACGGCAACGGGCACCTTCCGCCCGCTCCCGATCGGCTGTTCGAGATCGGCGCGGGACGCCTCGCCGCGGCCGCCGAGCGCAATGGCGAGCCCACCGCGGATGTCGAACACCGGGGTGGCAACGGCCGGGCGGTGAATGGTCACCCCACAGCCGCAGCCGACCGATCGGCCGGAGCGACCTTCGATCGCGAGACGCTCACATCGCGGCTGCTGGAGATCGTGCGCGACCGGACCGGCTACCCGATCGAGACGCTGGGCCTCGACCTCGATATCGAGGCCGACCTCGGTATCGACTCGATCAAGCGGGTCGAGATCCTGGGCAAGCTGCGCGACGAGTTCCCCGAGGCGGGCGGCCCGTCGGACGCGACCGAACTGATGGACGCGCTGGCCCGCGCCCGCTCGCTGGGCGCGATCGTCGAGCGGATGCTGGCGGCCTCGGGCTCGAACGGACCAGCGAGGGAAGCGGGTCGGAGCGCGCCGGCCCGAGACGCCTCGACGAACGGCTCTCGGGTCGAGTCGACGGCCGCGGCGAATGCCTCGCGGGTCGAGCGGCGCGTGCTGGAGATGGTCGCGGCCCCCCTGCCCTCCGAGCGCGTCGAGCTGATGCCGGGCGGGCGCGTGGTGGTCACGGACGACGGCCGCGGCGTGGCCGAGGAGCTGGCGGACCGGCTCGAGGCCCAGGGAATTGCCGTCGAGCGGCTGGGAGGGGCGAACCGGCCGGTGGACTGGACGTCGCCGGCCTCGATCCACGAGGCGGTCGCGTCGATCCGGCCCCTCGGTCCAATCGCCGGACTGGTGCACGCGATGCCGCTGGGTCGGGGCGCCACCGGAGACGTCGACAACGGCTGGGAGGGTCGAATCGAGGCGTCGGTCAAGGGCCTGTTCCTGCTGGCCCAGGCGACGGCGGACGACCTGGCATCGGCCTCGGAATCGGGCGGTGCGTCCCTGATCGCCGCGACGGGCCTCGGCGGCCGGTTCGCTTCTTCCGCGTCGGACCACGCGAGCTTCTTCCCCGGGGACGGCGGCCTCGCGGGCCTGACCAAGACGCTGGCGCGCGAGTGGCCGGGCATCCGCTGCCGTTCGGTGGACCTCGACCCGCGCGAGCCGGCCGGCGACCTGGCCGATCGACTGGCGGCCGAGCTGTTCGCGGTCGACGGCTGGGCCGAGGTCGGATATGACCGCGGCCGTCGGATCCGCCCGCGGACGATCGAGCGGGCGCTCGTGCCAGGGACCCCTGCCCTCGAGCTGAATCCGGGCGATCCAGTGATCGTCACGGGCGGCGCGCGGGGGATCACCGCGCTGATCGCGGCCGAGCTGGCCCGCGCCTGGCGGCCGACTCTCTTGATCGTCGGCACCACGCCCGAACCGGGCGAGGTCGAGCCCGCGGACACGGCCGGACTGATTGACGAGGCCAAGCTGAAGGCCGCGCTGCACGCGATGCTCCGCCGCGAGGGCCGGCCCGCCGGCCCCGCCGAGATCGAGGCCCACTACCAGGCCCTGCGCCGCGCCCGCGAGGTCCGCGAGAACCTCGAAGCGCTCCGACGTGCCGGGGCGCAGGTCGACTACGCCTGCGACGACGTCCGCGACCCGGCAGCCCTGGCCGCCGTACTCCAACGCTGGCGCGACCGCCACGGCGACCCTGTCGGCCTGATCCACGGCGCCGGCCTGATCAAGGACAAGCTGATCCGCGAAAAAACCGTCGAGTCGTTCGACCGCGTACTCCGCACGAAGGTCGACGGGGCGCTCAATCTGATGCGGCTGGTGCGTCCCGAGGCGCTGAAGTTCACCGCGCTCTTCTCGTCGATCGCCGGCCGGTTCGGCAACGTGGGGCAGTCGGATTACGCCGCGGCGAACGAGTTCCTCAGCAAGCTGGCGCAGTGGCTCGACCGGCGGTGGCCGGGGCGGGTGGTGTCGATGATCTGGGGCCCGTGGTCGGGCGTCGGCATGGTGTCGCAACTGGAGGGACACCTGGGCCGCCGCGGCCTGGGGATGATCACGCCCGAGGCCGGCCGGACACTCCTGCTCAACGAGCTGCGCTTCGGCCGCAAGGGGGACGTCGAGGTCATCTACACCGGCGGCCTCGGGACGCTCGAGGAGCCGCTCGGCGTCGCGCCGGCGTCGGGGCTTGTACGGGCTGCGGAGGCGGTTCGATGAGCCTGCGCGAGCCGCTCGACATCGCGATCGTCGGCATGGGCGGCCGCTTCTCCGGCGCGCGCGATCTGTTCGCGTACTGGGAAGACGTCCTGGCCGGTCGGGACGGAGCCGCCGGCGGGGGCGAGTCGTCGACGATCCGGGACGCAGTGGCCGACGCGCTGGCCGATGCCGGGATGTCGGCGGGCGAGCTCGACGGACGTCGTACGCATCGCGGCGACGTGATCGAGCGGGCGATCCCGGCGCTGGCGAGGGGTGAGGCTGACCTCGCGGTCGTGGCTCATCGTGCCCACGACTCGACCGTTGTGATGATCCTGAAGCGGCGGTCGGACGCCGAGCGCGATGGCGATCGGATTTATGCGGTCCTGCGGGAGCTGGATGAAGCTGGATCCGCCGGCGGACGTGCGATCGCGGCAGACGGCGCGGCCGGGCTGGTCCAGGCGGCACTGGCGCTGTATCACCGGGTCTGGCCGCCGTCGGAATCCGGCGGAGGTCCGCGGCCGTGGATTCACGCCGAGCCGGCCGTGCCGCGGCGCGCGGCCGTGAAGGCCGCGGACCACAACCGTCTCATCGTCGTCGAGGAGCACGCGGCCTCGGCCGATGCCGAGCTGGTCGACGGCATTGGCCTGCCCGGTGCGATGGTCCGCTGGGAGACCGAGGCGATCCTGCTGTCGGCCGCCGACCGCGCGGGCCTGGCCGATCGGGCGCGCGAGCTGATCGCCTGGCTGGAGCTGAACCCGGACGACTCGCTGAAGGACATCGCGTACTCGCTCGGCACGAGCGAGCACCATGAGACTCGCGAGGCGCGGCTGGGGCTGGTCGTCTCATCGCGCGACGAGCTATCTGCGCGGCTGGGCGCCGTGATCCCTCGGCTGGAGGATCCGACCTGCCGCGCGGTGGGCGACGGCCGCGGCACCTATTTCTGGGACGAGCCGCTCGGCGGGTCGGGCGGGCTGGCGTTCCTGTTCCCCGGCGAGGGGTCGCAGTATCCGGGGATGCTGGCGGACCTCTGCCCGCATTTTCCCGAGGTGCGCCGGCTGTTCGACACCTCGGACCGGATCGCCCTCGAGCAGGGCGACGCGACGCCGCCGAGCGAGTACCTGTTCGGCCGGGCCTCGCAAGCCGACGCCGAGATCTGGTCGGCGCCGACGGCCGTGAACGTGGTGCTGAGCGCGCAGTGGGCCCTGTACCAGGTGCTGACGCGCCTCGGCCTGCATCCCGACGCGGTCGTCGGCCACAGCAGCGGCGAGCTGCTGGCGCTGGCGTCGGCCGGCGTGCTGCGGACGGACCGACAGCTCGAGCGGCAGCTCGCCGCGCTCGGCGCGGTCTTCCGCGGCCTCGAGTCAACCGGCGATGTGCCCGTCGCGCGATTGCTGGCGGTGGCCGCGGGCCGCGATCGCGCCGAGGCCGCCTGCCGCGCGGCGGGCGTTGAGGGAGTAGCGATCGCGATCGACAACTGCCCGCACCAGGTCGTCCTCGCCGGCCCGCCGGACCAGGTCGAGCGCGTGGCCGGACATCTCAAGGGCCTGAACATCCTGGTCGAGGACCTGCCCTTTCAGCGGGCCTACCACACGACGGCCTTTGCGCCGGCGGTTGGGCCGGTCGCCGAGTTCTTCGAACGGCTGCCGTTCCACTCGCCGCGGGTTCCGGTGTATTCGTGCGCCACGCGCGAGCCGATGCCGTCCCAGCCCGACGCGATCCGCGACCTGGCGGTCGCGCAGTGGACGCGGGCGGTGGCGTTCCGCGAGACGATCGAGCGAATGCACGCCGACGGCCTGCGGGTCTTCGTCGACGTCGGGGCGCGGGGCAATCTCGCCGGGTTCGTGCAGGACACGCTCCGCGGCCGGCCGGCCTTCGCCATCGCCGCGAACCTGCCGCGCCGCGGCGGTCTGACGCAGCTCAACCACCTGGTCGCCGCGCTCTTCGCTCAGGGCGTCCCCATTCAGCCGGGAATCCTTTATGCGCGACGACGTCCGCGGAGCATTCCGTCGCTGGCACCGCGGTTGAGGGTCCGGCAATTCGCCGCGGTCAGTTGCGGCGAGGGTGAATCGACCAGAGTCGGCGACGCGGCCCTGCTCGCCGCGGGATTGATGGCGGAGGCCGCGCCCCTGCCGCCGGCCTCGCGGTTGCTGTTCGTCGAGGACGAGTCCGCGGAGATGGCGCCGGACGTCGACGCCGCGATGCTCGCCTTCCAGTCGACGATGCAGGCGTTCCTCCAGACGCAGCGCACGGTGCTGGAGGCGTATCTGGGCACGCCCGCGCAGGAGTTCGAGCGGAACGGATATCATCACGAGCTTCCGCCTCATGATTCCGGGATGACGACAAGCGGACCGGAGCCGGGGCCGTGGGTGGGCGAGTTGCGGCGGCTCGTCCCGGGGTCCGAGATCGAGTCGGTGTACCTGCTCGATGCCCGCGAGGATCCGATCGCCGAGCACCACACGCTGGGCGGCCGTCGAGTCTCGGCGCTCGATCCGACGCTCAAGGGCCTGCCGGTCCTGCCGTTCGCCGTGATGGCCGAGATGGTGGCGCAGGCCGGGGCGCTGGTGGTGCCGCCGGGCCTGGTCCTGGCGAGACTCGAAAAGCTGCACGCGCATCGGTGGGTGCGCTACGAGGACGCGCCGGTCGTGCTCGAGGTGCGCGGTCGGCGCGAGCCGTCGGAGACTCCGGGCGAGGAGCGCGTCTGGGTGGGCCTGTTCAACCGAGGTGTTGACGGCCGGCTCGATGCGCCCCGGCCTGTCTTCGAGGCAGTCGCGGTGTTTGCCGTTTCGAGCCCGCCGCCCCAGCCCGCCGCCGACTGGAAGCTCGAGGATCCGCACACCAGCCGGTTCACGGCGGAGTCCCTTTACGGCGAGCAGTGGCTGTTTCACGGCTCGGCGTTCCAGGCACTCGTCCAGGTGGGAAAGTACTCGGCGCAGGGGATTGACGGAGTCCTGCGCGTCCTGCCGTGCGAGCCCTTGCTGCGGCCCGGCCAGGCCGCGAACCTGCACACCGACCTGATCGTGCTCGATAGCTTCACGCACCTGCTGGGGTGCTGGGGGCTCGACTACCTGGCCGACGAGGGGGACGTGGTGTTCCCGCTGCGCATGGAGGAGCTTCAGCTCCGCGGCAGCCGGCCGCCGGTCGGCACCGACGTGGCCTGCCGAATCACAATCGAGGAAGTCCAGCGCCATCGCGTGCGGGTTACGGCCGAGATCGTCCGGCCGGACGGGACCGTCTGGATGCGGCTGCGCGACTGGGAGGACTGGCGGTTCCGCTGGCCCAGCCGATATCGCGACGTGTTTCGCCAGCCGCAGGACGTCTTCATCGGCGAGGAGCTGGCGCTGGGTGGCGCGGGAGCCGGCGTGAAGGCGGTATGGCTGGCGCCTCCGGCCGACATGGGGCGGCCCGTCTGGCGCGACGTCCTCGAGGGGACGCAGCTCGGGCCGGCGGAACGAGCCGGGCACCTGGCGGCCGGTGGCACCGAGTCCGAACGCTCGCATCGCCTCTGGGGCCGGATCGCCGCGAAGGAGGCCGCGCGGCGGATCTGGCGGGCCGAGGGTTGCGCGGCCACCTATCCGGCCGACCTGGCCGTCGTCGACGATCGCGGCCGGGCGATCCTGACGAGGGTCGAGGATCCGGGCGATCGGTCGCTGCCGTCGATTGCGATCGGCCAGGCCGAGGGGGTCGCGGTGGCCATCGCCGTCCGCGAGCCCGGCGCGCGGCCGGGGATCGCGGTTGCGACGGTCCTGCCGGATGCCGACGACGCGGATCTCACCGCCGCGGAGCGGGAGTTGCTCGTCGGCCTGTCGCATTCCCGGGCGGAGTGGCTCGCGCGGTTCCGCTGCGCCCGCGAGGCCGCCGCGCGTTGCGACGGCGCGGGGATCGACGGTCATCGTGCCGAGGTCGTCGGCGCGGAGGGAACCGGAGGCGCCTTGCGGGTGCGCCCGAACCCGACGGCGCCGGAAACGTTGCTCGTACACACCAACCGCCGGGGCGAATGCGCCTGGGCGTGGACCCTGAAAGACGGAGGAGCCCGATCGTGACCACCGTCCCCGTCCCCGCACCCGCGAGGGCCGAGATCCTGCGGGACGTCCGCGCGATCCTGGCCGAGCAGATGGGCGTCGCGCCCTCGGCCGAGATCGACGAGGAGACCCGGTTCTTCGCCGACCTCGGCCTGGCGTCGATCGACGCGGTCGTGCTCGGCGAGGCCCTCCAGCAGCATTACGGCCGGCCGCTGCCGTTCAACGAGCTGATGGCCGAGATCGGCCGGCGGACTGACCGCGACCTGGCGATCGGCGAGCTGGTGAAGTTCATTCAAACTCATCTGAAGTGATAAAGCTTCAGTCCAACGCCAAGACTTCCGAAGTCGGCGGAGAAGCGGAGAGTTCCTCATGCCCAGGATTCAGGCCAACGGACTGAACTTCCACTACCAGCAGGCCGGCGAGGGGCCGGACGTGTTGTTGATCCACGGCCTGACGGGGGACCTGTCGATCTGGTTCCTCTGCCGGGCGATGGTGGAGCTCGGCCGCTCGTTCCGGGTGACGGCCTACGACCTGCGCGGCCACGGATACAGCGACGTGCCGCCCTCGGGGTACACGTCGGCCGACCAGGCGGGCGACGCGATCGCGATCATGGACGCGCTGGAGATCGACCGCGCGATGGTGGTGGGCCACAGCTTCGGCGGCGTGATCGCGATGCACGCCGCCGCGGTGCGGCCGGACCGGGTCGAGGCGGTGGTGCTCTCCGACCCGTGCTTCCCCGCGCTGCGGCACCTGGAGGACGTGAGCCGCTGGGGACACTGGCAGAACTTCCGCGACGAGGCCGCGGCGGCCGGGGTGACGCTCTCGGACGAGTACTGGTACGACCTGGGCCGGTTCTTCGACCAGGTGCTGCACCTGGACGGCGACCGGATGCTGCGGTTCCGGCAGGCCGTCGGGCTGCCGGCGTTCACCCGCCTGCTGCGGCTCGCCGGAACGACGTGCGGCGACGATGCGAAGGTCGAGGCCGGTCTGACCGAGGAAATGATCCGCTGCGTGACCCAGCCGGTCCTCGCGCTCTTCGGCGAGCACTCGCCGTTCCTGGCGACGGCCGACTACCTGGCCGAGCACCTGTCGCACTGCGAGAACGTCCGCGTGCCGGGCGCGAAGCACCGGGCGCCCGAGGAGAATCCCGAGGCGTTCCTCGAGCGGGTCAATGACTACCTGCTGGCGGTCCGGCCGTCGGCCGGGCTGGCAAGGAGCCGGGCATGAACGCGAAGACCAACGTGAACACGAACACCGATGCGAAGCGGCCGACCGTGCTGCTCACCGGCGCCGCCCACGGCATCGGGCGCGCCACGGCGCTGGCCCTCGCCGGGCGCGGGACGCCGCTGGGCCTGATCGACCGTGACGGGCCGGGGCTCGCGGCGCTGGTCCAGGAGCTGCGGGACCAGGGCGCGACCGTCGCCGACGCCACGGTCGACGTCACGGACCGCGACGCGCTCTTCCTTGCCGTCGCCGGGATTGAATCGCAGGTCGGGCCGACCGAGGTGCTGCTGGCCTGCGCCGGCATCGGCACGCTGACCCTCGTCCCCGAGCTGGACACCGCGACGCTCCGCCAGACGCTCGAGGTCAACCTGGTCGGCGTGGCGCACTCGATCGAGGCCGTGTTGCCCGGCATGATCGCGCGGGGACGCGGGCACCTCATCGGCGTGGCCAGCATGGCCGGCTATCGCGGGTTTCCCTGGATGATCTCTTACTCAGCATCCAAGGCCGCGCTGATCGCCTATCTCGAGGCCCTGCGGCCCGGCCTGCGGCGCCGGGGGGTGACGGTGACGACCGTCTGCCCGGGATTCGTCCGCACCCAGATGAGCACGTCGGTTCCCTATCAGCGGCCGGTCAAGATGATTGAGCCCGAGGATGCCGCGCGGCACCTGGTTCGGGCCGTCGAGCGGCGGCCGCGGAACTGCATCTTCCCCTGGAACATGCGGATCGGCCTGGCCGTCTTGCGGTACATGCCCGACCGGCTCTTCGATGCCTTGATGCGTTTGGCCGGGCCCCAGGCGCTGCACGTCGAGTTCTGAGGGAGCCGCGCCATGAGCCAGCCATCCGCCGAGACAACCTCGACGCCGACCGCCGGGACGATCCGCGACCTGGCCGCGTGCCTGGACTGCGGCTCGCGACTCGGCGAAGGACCTGCCTGCCCGCAGTGTGGGCGTGCCTACCCGTTCCGCGGCGGAATCCTCGAGGCGATCGGGCCGCTCGCCGGCCGGAATCGGACGGTCGCGGCCTTCTACGACGGGCCGGGCTGGCGGCGGTTTCGCCCATGGGAGCAGGGGTTCCTCGTGCTCCAGGGCGGTGTACGCCGGGCGCGAATGCAGATCCTCCGCGACCTGCTGGAGGTCGATCGGCCCGACGTCATGGGGCTGGAGGTCGGCATCGGCGACGGCGAGAACCTGCGGTTCCTGCCGCCGGGGTGGACCGTTCATGGCGTGGATATCGCGCGGACGCGGCTGGAGGCGTGCATCGCCCGGAATCCGGGGATGGCGGGGCATCTGGCCTGGGCCGAGGCCGAGCGGCTGCCGTTCGAGGACGCGGCATTCGACGTCTGCTGGACGATCGGAGGATTCACTTACTTCCGTGACCACGAGGCCGCGCTCCGCGAGATGCGGCGCGTCACACGCCCGGGCGGGGCCGTGGTCGTCGCCGATGAGATCCCGGGCCTGCACCGCGCGGGGCTCGGGCACCTGATCGGCTTCCCGAAATTCGACGCCTGGTGGCTGGGATTGCTGGGACTCGATCGCGAGTTCGTCGAGATGGCGCTCGGATTTGACGTCGATCTCGTCGGGCTGACGCAGCGAGTCTGGCCCGGGGCCGAGCGGCATCGAATCTGGCATGGGCTGGGGTACTGTCTGATCAATCGGGGCGGCTCGTAAGCGGCCGGTGACTCATTCCTACGAACACTTCCCTTTCGGGAGGCATGACATGTCCACGGTGAGCCGAGAGACCTCCGAGGCGACGCGATGGCTGGAGAGCTGGGACATCTGGCGCTGCCCGGCGTGCCTCGGTCCGCTGGGGGCTTCAGAATCGGCCGCGGAGTGCGCGGGTTGCCATGCGCGCTACCGGATCGAGGACGGAATCCTCGTCATCAAGGATCACACGGACGATAACAACGGCGTGGCGCAGCAATTCTACGACAGCCCGCTCTGGCCGAAGTTCCGCTTCTGGGAGAAGTTCACGTGGTTCTGCAACGGCGGCGAGCGGCGGGCGCGGAATGCCGTGCTGCGCCACCTGCCGGAGCGGCCGCGGCTGGACCTGCTCGACGTGGCGATCGGCGACGGGGTCTATCTCGACTGGCTGCCGAAGGACTGGCGGATCGCGGGCGTGGACATCTCGCGTTCGCAGCTCGACGCCTGCCGCCGCCGGGCCGAGGGCCGCGACATCCGGCTGGCCCAGTGCGAGGCCGAGACCCTGCCGCTGGCCGACCGCCAGTTCGACGCGGTGCTGAGCATCGGGGCGTTCAATTACTTCAACAACCCCGAGGCCGCACTGCGCGAGATGGTGCGGGTGGCGCGGCCCGGTGCGCCGATCGTGGTTTCCGACGAGATGCCGAACCTGACCGACCGGATGATCGGCCACAAGCTGGGTTTCCCGGCGTTCGATCGCTGGATCGTGTCGCGGCTGATGAACCTGGGCGACGCGTTCACCGAGATGGTCGAGCGCTACCGCGACCTCGACGTGCTGACCCTGGCGAAAAAGGTCATCCCCGACGCCGAGTTCCTGCCGGTCTGGCGAGGGGTCGGCTACGTGCTGGTGGGGCATGCGCCGGCGGAGTGAGTCGTCGCTCAGGGCCGAGGAGGGAATCCGGCGCCTTGCTTCGGCGCGGGTTCTCCGGGACATTGGAAACCGCCCCGGTCGCGGCGTGCGCCGACTTGGGCCGGGCGAGCGGAGGGGACGGCCGGTGGGCTTCATCACGCTGATCGTCAGGAACGCGACGAACCGGCCGATGCGGACCGCGCTGACGGCGATCGGGCTGTCGGTGGCGATCGCGGCCGTGATCATCCTGGTCGGGATCTCGTGGAACTTCGAGCGGTCGTTCGCCGCGATCTATCGCTCGAAGCGGATCGACCTGATCGCCGTGCACGCCGGGAGCACCAACCAGCTTTCGAGCAGCCTCGATGCAAAGCTGGTCGACCGCGTGCGCCAGATCGAGGGCGTGGCCGACGCGTCGCCAACGCTGGTGGATACCGTCGCCTTCGAGGACCGGAATATTGCCAGCGTGCTGGTCAACGGCTGGGTGCCGGAGAGCCTGCTGTTCCGGGGTATCCGGGTCCTCGATGGCCGCTCGCTGCGGCCGGGCGACGACCACGAGGTGCTGCTCGGACGGGTCCTGGCGCTGAATCTCGACAGGAAGGTCGGCGACCGGCTGGATGTCGCGGGCGAGCCGTTCACCGTGGTGGGGACATTCGAGAGCGAGAGCCTGTTCGAGAACGGGGCCCTGGTCCTGCCGCTGACGACCCTTCAGAAGATGATGGGACGCGAGGGGCAGGCGACGGGCCTGGTGATCACGGCGAAATCACCCGAGCCCGAGTACCTCGAGCCCCTGCGCAAGCGGATCGAGGCGGCGCTTCCCGGCGTGGCGGTCACGCCCGCGCGCGATTATGTGCTGGCCGACACGCAGATCCGCCTGGCGAAGGCGATGGCGTGGGCGACCGCGTCGATCGCGATGGTGCTGGGCGCCGTCGGGATGCTCAACACGATGCTGATGTCGATCTTCGAGCGGACGCGCGAGATCGGGCTTTTGCGCGCCGTCGGGTGGCGTCGGCGGCGGGTGCTGGCGATGATCCTGGGCGAGTCGCTGGCGATCGCGCTGGCCGGCAGCGTGCTGGGCGGCCTGCTGGCCCTGGCCGGGATGAGGGCGCTCACGCTCTCGCCGACGTCGCGGGGGTTCATCGAACCGAATATCCCGCCGGAGGTGCTGGGGCTCGGTCTGCTCATGGGGATCGGCCTGAGCGTGCTGGGCGGACTGTATCCGGCCGCGCGCGCCGCGGCGCTCGACCCCACCGAGGCGCTCCGCTATGAATGAGACAGCCGCGGGCACCGGCGGCCCCAACTCGGAGACGGTGATCCTCGAGGGCCGAGGGCTGCTCAAGCACTACGACGACGGCGATGTTCAGGCGCTTCGGGGCGTATCGCTGGCGATCGCCGAGGGCGAGTTCGTGGCGATCACCGGGCCGAGTGGGTGCGGCAAGAGCACGCTGCTCCAGTTGCTCGGCGGCCTGGATCGGCCCACCGGCGGCGACGTCCTGTTCCGCGGCCGGCCGCTGTCGGCGATCGACCTGGATGCGTATCACGCGCGGCAGGTCGGCTTCGTGTTCCAGTCGTTCCACCTGCTGCCGACGCTGACGAGCGTCGAGAACGTGCAGGTGCCGATGTTTGAGGGCCCCTGGCCGCGTCGCGAGCGGGCCCCGCGGGCGGCCGCGCTCCTGGCCGAGGTCGGGCTGCCGCATCGCAACACGCATCGGCCGGGGCAGCTCTCCGTCGGCGAGCGCCAGCGCGTGGCGATCGCGCGGGCGCTGGCGAACGACCCGACGCTGCTCCTGGCCGACGAGCCCACGGGCAACCTCGACAGCAGGAGCCAGGACGAGATCCTCCGGCTGCTCGCCGACCTGAGGCATCGTCGCGGGCTGACCCTGGTCATCGTGACGCACAGCCCCGAGGTCGCAGCCGCCGCCGATCGCCGCATCGCCATGAAGGACGGCCAGATCACCTAGAACAGGCGTAAATCAGCCCTTTACTTGTCGCGCTCGAGCGTCACCGCGATCAGGAACGGGTCACACTTCGACATGGATGAGACAGCGTCGATGCTCGCGATCACCTTGTCGGGGTGGGGGTTGGTCCAGTCGAAGGCGTAGAGGCGGATCTCGCAGTTCTCGTTGTTCCTGTCCACGAGATCGTTGCCGCCCTTCCAGGCGATGCGGGCCTCGGTGGGGTCGTTCTTCTGGGTGGGGAAGTGCCACCAGTCGACGATCTGCTTCTGATAGGCGAACGGGACGGTCTCCTTCTTGCCGTCGGCGTAGTGGATCACGTAGGTGCCGACGGCCGTGCCGGCGTCGGCCTGCTGCTGAGTGCCGTGGAAGAAGTGGATCTTCTTGGCGCGGGCGCCGACCTTGATGCCCGGGACGACGGCCGGCCCGACCTTCCTCGACTCGCCGCGGAGGTGGACCATCCGGTCGCCGATGAGGAAGTAGTCGTTGCCGAGCTTCCGCACGCCGCGGGGGACGCGATCGAGATTGTTACGGTCGCCCGGATCGCCGGGGCCGTCGGCGAGGAAGTTGGTGCCGTAGGGCGTGAGGTCGATCAACGTCAGCCGATCGCGCAGGTCGGGCGGGATCGGCTCGCTGGCGACGGGCGCCACGGCGCGCCGAGCCTTCTCGTCGATCTGCGCCCGATAGGTCGCGGTGACCTCGTTCTTGTCAGCGGGCAGGGATTGCTTGACGGCCTGCTCGAGCGGCCGGTCCATGGTGATCCAGAGCTGGCGGGCGGGGAGTTCGTCGATGATGAAGGTGCCGTCGCGGTCGGTCACCGCCGAGTCGGACGGATCCTTGCCGGTGTCGGCCGAGACTCGCACGCCGACGACCGGCTGGCCCTTCGGGTCGGTGAGACGGCCGGTGACGGTGCGCGTCTTCTCGTCGGCCTTCGCCGCGGCAACCGCGACGGCTTTCATGACGGTGACGGTGCGGCCCACGACGGTGGTTCCCTGGGGTGGCGGGGCCTGGGCCGGAGCCTGAGCCGATTCACCGGTCGAGGCGAGCAGCAGGTACACCGGCGGCAGCTCGCCCTGCTCGGGCACGGTGACGAGCCGTCGGTCCATCCGGCCGCCAGTCGGGTCGTCGATCAGGTAGATGTATTGCTCGCCCGGCGGGACGTGGAACGCGAAGCGGCCGCGGGCGTCGGTCTCGGTGACCATCAGCGCGGTGCCGGTGCGCGGGTGCGCGGGCCCCTGGCAGCCGATCTGCGCGCCGGCGATGGGCTGGTCCGAATTCCCGCGGTCGACGACGACCCCGCGCAGGGTGCGGCCCTCGACGACCGCGAGGTCGGCGGCGGCCTCCGCGCCGATCTTGACGCGAATCGCGTCGACGGCGGCCGCCGTGGCGCGCGGGCGCCCCTGGACCTCGACGAGCACCAGGTTGTACACCCCGGGATCGAGGCCGCCGACCGTGAACCGGCCCTCGCTGTCGGTCTCGCCCTGGCCCCAGCCGTCGGTGCGCGGCCTGTGCCGGCGCTCGACGAGCTGGGCGGCGACTCTCGCGCCGGCGATCGGCTTGCCGGTCGTCTTGTCGAGCGCCCGGCCGGCGATCCATCCGGACGGCTCGAGCCTCACCGGGTCGAGGGTCTTCGCGTCCAGCCGCGCGAGTGCCCGCTTGCCGAGGTGCCGCGGGTGCCGGACGTCCAGGTAGGCGTTGGTGCGCTCGGGCAATTTCACGGTGAACTTCCCCGTCGCATCGGTCGTCACCAGGCCGAGCAGCGGGGCGTGGTCCTGGATGTCCTGCGTGAGCGTCCCATTCTTCGGGTGGATCAGGCGGTGGGCGCCGACCTTCGCGCCGGCGATCGGCTTGCCCTGGGCATCCAGGACCGTGCCCTCGACCTGGTGGTTGAGCGGGACGAGCGTCATGACGGCCGGCCGGCCGCGCATCGAGCCCGGCCGCCCGCCTGTTGTGTCATCAACCCGCGCCCAGGCGACCGCGTCCTTCCCCTCGGCTGTCAGCCAGGTCCCCTCGACGGTGACATCACCCCGGAGTGTCACTCGGCCGTTGTCGTCCGTTTTGTACGAGCGGAGCGTGCCATCCGGCGCGCGGGCCATGACCCCGACGTTCGGCACGTTCTGGTTCTTGCCGTCGACCACGCGGACGAAATACTGGCGACCGTCGCCCGCCTGGAACGCCAGGGCCGCGCTGTCTGCACCGATTGCCGTCCCGGCCGCCGCGAGGGCGAGCAGCAGGATCATCCGTCTCCCGGTCATGACTGATCTCCCGATCCCGATTCCGCGCGATGAGAGGTATCCGGGCGGACGGCGAGGGTCTTGGCAGGCCGCCCCGCGACTGGCAGACTCAGACTACCAGGTCACGACCCGGTCCGCCACCGATGAGGAGAACCCGCCATGAATCGATGCCTCCGCCCGCTCGCGACCCTCGCCGTGCTCGCCGCCTGGACGTCCGCCGTCGCGGCGGCCGGACCGTCGGACCCGAAGCCGCTGGCGATCGGCGCGCCCGCGCCCGACTTCCGGCTGCCGGGCGTCGACGGCAAGACCTACAGCCTCGCCGACTTCGCCTCTTCGAAGGTCCTGGTGGTGGTCTTCACCTGCAACCACTGCCCGACGGCCCAGGCCTACGAAGGACGGCTCGCGCGGATGCACGGCGACTATCGCGAAAAGGGCGTGGCCGTCGTGGCCATCTCGCCGAATGATCCGAAGGCGGTCCGGCTCGACGAGCTGGGCTACACCGACCTCGGCGACTCGTTCGACGATATGAAGATCCGGGCGAAGGATCACGGATTCGCGTATCCGTATCTGTACGGCGGCGAGACCCAGGCGGCCGCGCGGGCGTTTGGCGTTCTGGCGACGCCGCACGTCTTCATCTTCGACGCCGACCGCAAGCTGCGCTATCAGGGGCGGTTCGACGACGGCGAGGTGAAGGCCGTGAAGTCGCCCGACGCGCGGAACGCCGTCGACGCCCTGCTGGCGGGCACGCCGGTGCCGGTCGCGACCACCCGTGTCTTCGGCTGCTCGACCAAGTGGGCCGCCAAGCAGGCCGACGCCATCAGGTCGCTGGCGAAGTGGGACGCCGAGCCCGTCGCCCTCGAGCCGATCGACAACGACGCCGTCGCGAAGCTGGCGAAGAACGACACGAAGAAGCTGCTGGTGGTGAACCTGTGGGCCACGTGGTGCGGACCGTGCGTCGCCGAGCTGCCCGAGCTGGTCACGATCAACCGGATGTACCGCGGCCGGCCATTCCAGCTCGTGACGATCAGCCTGGACGACGTCGCCAAACGCGACGAGGCGCTGCGAGTATTGAAGGAGCATCACGTCTCGGCGACGAACTACATCCTGGGCTCGACCGACCGCGACAAATTCGCCGAGGCACTGGACCAGGAATGGCCCGGTCCGGTGCCCTACACAATCGTCGTCGCGCCGGGGGGCAAGATCGTCTACCGCAAGACCGGCGCGATCGAGCCGCTCGAGCTGAAGCGCGCGATCGTCGGTTACCTGGGGCGGACGTATTGAACCGGCATCGCGGGAGTCGATCGCGCCCGCGTCTCGCGATCGTCGCATGGGGGCGCGAACGCAGGTCGGCTGTCGGGCCAGGGGCCTGACCGCTCGCGCTCCCGTCGGGTAGGATGGATGATCGTCACGGCTCGAGAGACAATCTCATCAGGAGGAACGGATGACGACCATCACTCTTCCCCCCGATCTCGAGGGTCCGCTCGCGGAGGAAGCGAGACGGCGCGGGACGACCCCGGAACGGCTGGTCGTGGACGAACTACGCATGCGATTCGCCCCCGCAATCGCGGCCGCCTCGGACGGGACATCCGAGCCCAACCTGGCCGATTTCCTGGCCGGGTACATCGGTCTGGTTGAGGGATCCACCGAGCCGATGTCCGAGCGCTGCGGCGAGCGATTCGCCCAGGGACTTGCCGAGAAGTCCTCGCGAGGATGTCCGTGACGTTGACCGACACCGGCCCTCTCGTGGCCCTCATCAACCGCAACGATCCGAACCATGGCCGATGCGTGACCGCGGCACGGGGGCTTGCGCCAGGGCCGCTTGTCACATCCTGGCCGTGTTTCACCGAGGCGATGTACTTGCTGTATCGGGCGGCGGGGTACGCTGGCCAGGCCGAGTTGTGGCGGTGGCGTTCCGATGGGCGGCTGATCCTTCTCGACGTCACGGTCGAGCAGGCGGACCGCATGGCGGAGCTGATGACGAAGTACAAGGACCGCCCCATGGATCTGGCCGACGCCTCGCTCGTCGTGCTGGCCGAAAGTCTCGCGACAAGGAGGATCTTCTCACTCGACGGGGATTTCCACATCTACCGCCTCGCCGACGGAACGACGCTGGAGTCGGTGCCTTGATGGGAAGATCGCGACCCGGCCACAAGGCGGCCTGAACTCTTGCTCGACGCGGCCGGGTCATGGCCTGGGCGTCCGGGGCGTCTTCATTCCCTGACAGACCACTCCCCGTCCGCTCACCTCGGCCGCCCCGGCGCGTTGCGGTAGTCGAGCGGCGGCTTCTGGCCGGGGGCGAGCAGCGAGCGATACGTCCGCCCGGCGAGGCGGCGGCGGTGCTCGATGCGGGCCGCGTCGAGGACGCCGGGAGACTGGAACAGGTCGACCGCGGTGGCGGCGAGGGTGCGGGCCGCCAGGATCATCCCCTTGCGGCCGATCGTCGTCCCGCCCGCGGCGACCGCCTGCCACGAGTGGGCCGACGTTCCGGGCACCCAGCAGGCCGTCGTGAACCCGGCCGTGGGCACGACCCACGACACATCGCCGACATCCGTCGAGCCGGTGCCGACCTCGCCGGTGCGATCGGCCACGCGGGCCAGGCTCTCCAGCGGCGGCAGCGGCTTCGTGCCGGCGGAGAGCGTCTTGCGGATCGCCTCGGCAAACGCGGTCTCGGCGGCGTCATATTCCAGCTCGTTGAGCCGCTCGAGGTTTGCCCGCGTGAGGCGGCCGATCGCGGCGTTCGGCACGATCTCGACGATGCCGCCGAGATACTGCGTCTCGAGGCGGGTCTCGGTCGCGAGGGCCCCGGCCTCGGCGCATTTGACCAGCCGGGCGTAGAGCTTCTGCACGACCTCGGCCTTCGGGTGGCGGACGTAGTACGACACCTCGGCGAAGTCGGGAACGACGTTGGGCGCCTCGCCGCCCGCGGTGATGACGTGGTGGATCCTCGAGTAATCAGGTGTGTGCTCGCGGAGCAATTCCGCCGCGTGGTTCGTCAGCTCGACGGCATCGAGCGCCGAGCGGCCCGCCTCGGGCGACGCCGCGGCGTGCGCCGAGGTGCCGTGGAACCGGAACTTCGCCGCGATCCGCGCCTGGCTCGAGACATCGCCGGTGACGTTTGCGCTCGAGGGGTGCCAGTGGAGCACGGCGTCGCAGTCGTCGAACAGCCCGGCGCGGACCATGAACGCCTTGCCGCTGCCGCCCTCCTCGGCCGGGCAGCCGTAGAAGCGGAGCGTTCCCTTGAGGGCGCCGCTCTTCACCTGCTCGGCCAGCGCCAGGCACGCGGCGGTCGAGGCCGTGCCGAAGAGGTGATGCCCGCAGCCGTGGCCGGCCGTGATACCCTCCCTCGCGCGGCGGACCGGATCCGCCTGCTGCGAGAGGCCGGGCAGTGCGTCGTATTCACCCAAAATGCCGATCACCGGTTTGCCCGAGCCGATCGTGGCGATGAACGCGGTCGGCATGCCGGCGACGCCCCGCTCGACCCGGAAGCCGCCGGCCTCGAGCGCGTCGGCCAGCAGCGCCGAGGACCGCTTCTCCTGGTAGCCGACCTCGGCCCAGTCCCAGATCTTCCGGGCCATGGCCCACGACTCGTCGGCATGGGCCCGGATGAAGCCGTCGACCGTATCCTTCGTCGTGCGGCCGACGCCGGGCTCACTCGCGTGCAGTCGCGCCCGGGGCAATTCGAGCCGCACGCCGAAGTCGCCCGTCACGCGGCGGCGAGTTCGCAGGTCGAACTGCGCGCCGGGGATCAGGAAGTAGTATGGGAATCCGTCGTGATCCTTGCCGTCATATATCCCGACGAGGCTCTGGCCGACGACGAGCAGGCGGTCGCCCTTGACGACGATCGCCGCCGCCTCATCCAGGCCGATCCCCAGCAGCCCGGGCTTCGCCTTGATGACGTCGACCAGGTCATCCTGCCGGCCGCGGACGATCAGGTGCTGGTCGACGGCAACACCGCGCAGGTAGCCGAAGCCCTGCTCGTAGCCCTTCGCCATCATGATGTGGTTGCCCTCCCGGGCGCCCCGGACGAGGTACGAGCCCTGGATGGTCGCCCCCGCGGAGGACCCGCCGACCACGCCGCCGCGGGCGAGCACGCCCTCGATCTCGCGCTGGGTGCGCGTCCCCATGTAGGCGTCCACCAGCCGCCACTGACGCCCCCCGCCGAACCAGACGCCGCGCGCCTTTTTGAGGGGCTCGACGAACGCCTCGGTATCGGCCTCGGCGCGGTTGCGGGTGTGCAAGACGGTCACATGCGAGGCATTCGAGAACCGCCGCGAGAACGTGAGTTTCGCGCGCTCCAGGTCCTCGTGAGACAGCTCGCCCTCGTCCGCGGTCGGGATCAGGACGATCTCGGCATCCGGCCCGCCGGCCAGCGCGACGAACGCCCGCCGCGATGCCGGGTTCTCGCCGCCGCCGTCGACGACCAGTGTGCCCGCCCGAGGGCCCACCAAGGGCTCCTCGGGCGGCAGTGCCTGGACGACGAACGCCGCGAACACGATCAATGTCGAGGACATTTTGGACTCCAGGATCGAGCGCGGGTATCCATCTCCCTCAGCGCGACGCCGAAGTCCCCTCGCGGCGGAACATCGGACTCTCGCGGTCGCCGCGCGAGAGCAGGTATGCGACCAGGTCGAGCACCTCGTCGCGGTCGAGGGTGTCGAGCAGGCCCTCGGGCATCATCGAGACCGGCGAGGGCTTCATCTCCTCGACCTCGCCGCGCCTGACGCTGTCCTGCTTGCCCGGGTTGAGCATGTCGGGGCAGACCGTGATGTTCTCGCCGCTGAGGTTGACGATCCGGCCGGTGACGACCCGGCCGCTGGTCGTAGCAATGATGACCGCCGCGTACTGGTCGCTGATCGTCTTGTTGGGCACGACGATCGACTCGAGCAGGTCGCGGACGCTGAACCGGCCGGCGACGCCCGAGAGGTCCGGGCCGAGCCCGCCGCCCTCGTTGTTGAATCGGTGGCACGAGAAGCACTTGGCGGCGGCGAACATCTCGCGGCCATGGTCGTAGTCGCGTCCCTTCAGGCCGGATTCGACCAGGGGGGCCAGCTCATCGAGCATCCACTTCTTGACGAACTTCCGCTCGGGGAGTGCGGCCGTCTTGCTCGTCTCCGCGGGCGCCTCGAGGATCGGCTTCAGCCGTTCGCGCTCGCCCTCACTCAACCGGGCCGTCGCGTCGCGGCGGATGTTGGCCATGAAGCCGCGGAAGCTGTTGCCGCCGTTGTAGCGGCCCGCCTTCGGGAACCACGAGAAATACGCCGTGCGCAGCTCGGGCGTCCAGCCGGTGTCGAGTACCCGCAGGTCGCGGGCGTACTCGATCTGCTCTTCCTGCGTCGGCGCCTTCTGGAGGAGTGCGACGGTCTTGGCCGCCGCGTCGGGGGCCTGGAGGTAGACGAGCACCTGGGCCAGCTCGGTGTTCAGCTCGCGGCTCTTGGCGGGGTAGTGCGGGTCGAGCCGGCCGATGATCCGATTGACGATCGCGGCGTCCGGGCGGCCGAAGCGGTTGAAGACAACCTGGTAGACGCGCAGCAGGTCGAGCCGCCCCGACTGGTCGAGGTGATTCCAGTCCAGCCGATCGAGCGCGGCGAGGATCCGGTCGCGGAGCGCCGGGTCCGGCGCGGGATCGTGCGAGTCGCGATGCGCCGGGTCCTTCGCCGAGACCTGCGCCACGGCGAGAAGCGCCTGCAAGGTCGCCCGCGGGCTGGAGGATTCAGCCAGCGCCCGCTCGCGCCAGAGAGCCGGGTCCTGGTGCTCGATGGCCACTCGCGCAGCCCAGCGGACGAAGCGGTCCGAATGGCCCAGATAGGGCCACGCGGCCGTGATCGCCTTGGGCTCGACCCGCCCGTGGAACGCCTCGAGGGCGTGACGCAGGCCGCGGGCCTCGAACGTCTCGGCGGCCTCGGTCGGGATGCTTTCCGGTTTCTCCGTCGGCCCGTCGTAGACGACCCGGTAGAGGCCCGACTGGGTGTTCCGGCCGCCGACAGCGAAGTACATGGCGCCGTCGACCGGGTTGATCACGACGTCCGTCAGCGCCAGCGGCGTGCCGGCGAGGAACTCCTCCAGCTCGCCCGTGTAGCTCGCCCCGCGCGGCTTCAGATGAAGGGCATAAAGCTTGCCGTAGCTCCAGTCCGAGAGATAGAGCGCCTCGCGGTACTTCGCCGGAAAGCGGGCGGCGTAGCCGAACGTGATGCCGGTCGGCGAGCCGGGGCCGACGTCCACGACCGGCGGCAGGCTGTCGATCGTGTAGGCCGGCCACTTCCCCGCGCCGTTGCGATAGCCGAACTCCGAGCCGCTGGTGGCGTGCAGCACGCGGGTCGGGCGATACCACGGTGTGTTCACGTCCCACTCCATGTCGGAGTCATACGTGAACAGCTCGCCGTCGCGGTTGAACGCGATGTCGAACGGGTTGCGGTAGCCCATCGACACCAGGTCCCACGTCGAGCCATCGGGGCTGACGCGGCAGATGAATCCGCCGGGAGCCTTCTCGTTGGACATGAATCCGCTGCCGTCGACCATCCGGGGCAACAGGTTGTCCTCGCCCCAGACCCGCGGGACCAGCGAGCCGGACAGCTCGGGCAACGTGGTGGCATTTCCCCCCACCACGTAGAGCGAGCGTCCATCAGGCGCGAGGACGACCGCGTGCGGCCCGTGCTCGCCGCCGCCGTTGATCTTGCGGAGCAGTTCGACCTTGTCGAGCCGGTCGTCGCCGTTGGTGTCGCGGACGCGGTAGAGCCCGCGCTCATACTTCCGGCCCTCGTTGTCGACCACGTAGAGGCTGTCGAACGCCCAGAGCAGCCCGTGGGCCTCGCCGATGGGGGCGTCGATCGGCTCAACTTTCACGCCCTCGGCCTTGCCGGTGATGGGTGGCAGCGTCACGCGGTAGAGCTTGCCGTACTGGTCCGAGACGATCAGGCGGCCCTTCGGATCGACGGTCATGTTGACCCACGAGCCCTGAGTTTTCCTCGGCACCGGGTACAGCAGTTCGACCCGGAATCCCTTCGGCGCCCGGATGTGCCCGGCGGGCGGGGACGGCTTGCTCGGCGGCTCGTCGGCCTTCTTCCTCGCGGCGGCCCGCGCTCGCGAGGCGGACGCAGCCTTACCCTTCGAGGCTTCCGCCGCACGCGGGGCCTGCGATTTCGACGGCGCCTGGGCGAAGGCGCCCGGATCGAACGAGAAGCCACCGAGGGCGAACAGCAGCGAGACGATGAGCGGACCCGGGCGCATCATGGAGTTCCTCTCTGGTTGTCGCGGTCACAGGCGGGAAACGGGCCTCGACCGGCCGCGGGGCGCGGTCAGTCCTCGACCCGGACCATTCTGACCGATCGCGCGCGGCCCGATCAACCCGGCGGAATCCGCGATCGCCGGAGGAACCGGCGCGACCGGCGGCTCCGGTCCGGGCCGTCTGGGTGCATCGACGTCGGCCCGGGGCCGGCCCGCTCACTCGTGCCGGAGCGCCTCGATCGGGTCCATGAGCGCCGCCCGGCGGGCCGGGTAGAGGCCGAAGAGCACGCCCACGCCCACCGACACGCCGAAGGCCAGCACGATCGATTGCAGCGTGACGATCGTCTTGTAATCGGGGTAGAGATACACGACCACCCGCGGCAGCCCGAGGCCCAGGACCACCCCGATCAGCCCCCCGACGCCGGAGAGCACGACGCACTCGATGAGGAACTGGTTGATGATATCGCGTTGCTTGGCGCCCAGGGCGCGGCGGATGCCGATCTCGCGGGTGCGCTCGGTGACCGTGGCCAGCATGATGTTCATGATGCCGATGCCGCCGACCAGGAGCGAGACCGAGGCGATCGTCCCCAGGATGATGGTGAACTGCCGGGCGGCGCGCCGGGCCTGCTCCAGCAGGTCGTACGGGACGGTGATCTGAACGTCCTTCTTGGGATGGAACGGCTCGTAGGCGCCCTGGATGGCGGCGACCGAGGGGGCGACGTCGTCGATGGTGTTGACCTGGACGGTGATCTGGGTGAGCTGGGTCTCCTCGGCGATCATGCCACCCGAGCGAAAGTCGATGATTCGCTCGCCGAACCGGACGCGGCAGGTATTCAGCGGGATGTAGATGTCGCGGTTGAAGTCCTGGTTGATCAGGCCGTCGGATTCCTTGGTGTTCCGGACCTGCTCGGCGGCGACGCCGATGACCGAGTAGGGCGTGCTCCCCACCGAGATCCGCTGGCCGATCGGGTCCTGGTAGGGAAAAAGGCCCTCGGCCGCCGAGTGGGCGAGCACGCAGTAATTGCGATAGAGGTCGTTGTCGGACTTCTCCAGGAAACGCCCCCGCTCCATCTGGACGTGACTGAACTCGGCGAAGTCGGCGGTCGTGCCCACGATGTGGGCGTCGAAGGCGCGCTCGCGGCTACGGACCTGCTTGCGGATCTCGCGAATCGGCAGTACCCGCTTGATCGTCGGCACGGTCTCGAGGATGCGCTCGTAGTCGGCGTAGGTCAGGCCGTAGTTGAGGATCATCGCCGGGCGGCCGGCGGCCGCCTGCGCCTCCTCGGTGGGCTTGACCGAGCGCAGGATGATGTTGGTCGCGCCGAGCTGCTCGATCCGCGCCTGCGCATCCCGGCTGGCACCCTCGCCCACGGCGAGCATCGTGATCACGGCCGCCACGCCGAAGATCAGCCCGAGCGCCGTGAGGCCCGAGCGGAGCTTGTGCAGCATCAGGCTCTTCAAGCCGAGCTTCAGCCCGCGCCAGAAGCGTCCCATCAGGAAGGGCTCATCGGGGATAGGTGAATGGCGGGCGGCCGCGCCGAACTGGAGACGACCGGCCGCGGGCGGTTTCGAACGGCATCGCCCCGTCGCATCCCCGCGACGGACGACAGGAATGCCCATCCGCTGAAAAGATCACTGTATCGGCATGCGGCCCCCGGCGTCAATCGCACCTGACGGGGGCGTTGCTGCGCCGGCGGGGCGGCCCCGGCGGGCAAATCAGGGTGTTCCGGTCCTGATTGTCCTAATAGAATAAAACACGCGCACCGAATCTTGAGGATGCCCCGTAGCCGCCGCGGCCAGCCGGCACCACCGCGGCAACGCCCTACCCTCCCCCACTGCCCTCGCCGATCGCACCCACCGGCCGGTACGGCGAACCACGAGATGTCGAGGCCCCGATGCTGTTCCGGTTCTCGCCGCGGGAGTCCTGGCGACGGCTCCCCTCGGTGGTCAGGATCGCCCTGGCCGTCGCGCTGATCTATCCGACGGTGGTCCTGGTCCCCGACTGGTTCGTCGTCTGGGTGCCGCCGGCGGCTCAGCTCCACGCGACGATCGCCGGGCTGCGCGCGGCCCGGAGCGCCTATCTCGGGGTCCTGCTGGCCCTGCCCGCGGCGACGATCCTGCTGGCGGCCGCCGTGATCCGGGGGCGGCGGCGCCGGCCGCGTCCCGCCTGGCCGGCACGCGGGCTGGCCTTGTGCGTCGCCCTGGGCCTGGGGCTGATCGCCGCCGAGGCGGTTGCGACCGCACGGCTGGCGCGGATGCGCCTCCCGCTCCCCTGGCTGAGCACGTCGTTCCCCGACTCGCCCGGCGAGCCGACCGTCGACATCGTCGTGCTGGGCGCCTCCAGCGCGTGCGGCGTGCCTTACCAGGATTGGCTGTCCATCGACCGGATCGTCGCCTGGAAGCTCGGGGAGGCGATGCCGGACCGGCGGTTCCCGGTCAAGAACCTGGCCTCGCCGGGTTTGAAGCTCGACCAGGTCCACATGCTCCTGGCGAAGCTCGAGCGCCGTCCCGACCTGGTCATCCTCTATGCCGGGCACAACGAGTTCCAGATGCGCTACTCCTGGGGCCACGGGGCCCAGCACTATGCCGACGAGATCCCGCCGGTGACGGTCCGCACGGGCCTCGCCGACGCGATCGTCGCCCGGTCGTCCGTCTGCGGCCTGATCGATACGACCCTCGACCGCTTCCTCCGCTCCGCCCCGCCGGCGCACGATGTCAGGCGCGCGCTGGTGGACGTGCCCGTGTACACCCCGGCCGAGTACGCCGAGCGGCTGGAAGACTTCCGCGTCCGGCTCGAGGCGATCACCGAGTACTGCGAGCGCGTCGGCGCGACGGTAGTCCTGCTGATCCCGCCCGGCAACGAGGCCGACTTCGACCCCAACCGTTCCTTTCTGCCCGCGGACACGCCGAGATCCCGGCGCGCCGAGTTCGCCCGGGCCTTCGAATCCGCCCGGGCCCTCGAAACCGGCGGCCGGGACGCGGCCATCGCGGCCTATCGCCGCCTGCTTGAAAGCCAGCCGGGCTTCGCCGAGGCGCACTATCGCCTGGCTCGCCTTCTGGAGGCCGCCGGCCACTCGCGCGAGGCCGGCGAGCACTACGTCGCGGCCCGGGACGACGATGGGCTGCCGATGCGCTGCCCGTCGGAGTTCCAGGACATCTATCGCGATCTGGCGGCCCGGCATCCGAGGGCGATCCTGATCGACGGCCCGGCGGTCCTGCGCGAGCGGAGCCGGCGGGGGGTGGTGGGCGACCGGTTCTTCACCGACGGCTTCCACCCGTCGCTGATCGGCTACACCGAGCTCGCCCGCGCGGTACTCGAGGGCCTGAGGTCTCGCGGCGCGTTCGGCTGGAGCCGCGACGCGCCGCCGACGCGGCTCACGCCGGCCGATTGCGCCGCCCACTTCGGCATGGACGCTGACCGATGGCGCCAGATCTGCGATTACGCCGCCTGGTTCTACGGCCACACCGCGTATGCCCGGTTTGACCCGTCGCAGCGGCAGGCGAAGGCGGCGCGATTCGCCGACGCCCGCCGCCGGATCGCCGCCGGGACCGATCCCGAGGCCCTCGGGATTCCGGGAGTCGGCACCCGGCTTGACTCACCCTGATGAGCGGATGTAGATTCCGGACCGGACCGATGATCGCGCGAGCCAGGCCAGGCCGCCTCCGCCGAGGAAAATGGCGGGAATCCACCCGAGAAAACTGGACACACCTCGCCGAACACCGCCTGGCTCGAGCCCGGCATGGGCGTGGGCGGATCGCCTGGGCCGGGTTCGCCCGGGGGTGGCGAGTAACGCTGCCCGAGCCCGCGAGTCCACCCGGAGACTGACGTCGCCAGTTCGCCAGGCCCGGGCCATCGCTCGTCGGTCCCAGGCGAACCGGCGACGTCAGTCGCCGGGTCCTCAGGCGCCGCCCGTCCGGGCCGCCGGGGCGAGGGACCCGGCGACTCACATCGCCGGTTCGCCATCCGCCCGGCCAGGCGGTGTTTGGCGAGGAGTGTCGAGAAAGCTCGCATCGATCGAGGCTGTGCCATGGATTATCTCGACCGCGTCGTCGCTCTGCTGGAATCCCACAACCACCTGGGGGAAAGGGTATTAAGCAACGGAACAAGGCTCATCGGCCACGTCCCCCACGTTGCCCCGGAGGCCTGGCTCCACGAGATCTTCGCACCGCTCGGCGCCGACGATGTGGCTCGGCTCGAAGATGCCCTCGGCATCGAGATGCCGGGTTGTTTTACCGAGTTCTTGAAGAGGGCCAATGGCCTGCGAGTCTTCTCCGGCCATCTTTACATCTGCGGGCTCCGGACAAACTACGTGCGTACTGGCGAAGCCGTGAGGCAGCCGTTCAGCATCCTGACGCCGAATCTCGATGAAAGGCCGGCGAGGTCCAAGGAGACGTACTTCTTCATCGGGGGACATGAGCCGAATGGGCATCAGTTCTACATCGACCGCGCAACTCTCCGGGTGTACCGATGCTCGGAGAGGTCGGCGAAGCCCTTGCAGGAGTGGCCCAGCTTCGAGGCCATGCTCGAAGCCGAGGTCCAGAGGCTCTCGGCGTTATTCGACCGCGAGGGTCGTTCCGTAACCGGTTGGCGACGATTACCGGCTGACGACCATTAGCGGATCCTCAAGGTGGAATCGGTGCCTGCATGAAGTACGAGTTGATGATCCGGTCGAGGCCGCACGAAGACATACTTCATACTTCAGCGCAACCAGAGGCTCATGGCCCTCCTCTCCGGCCTGGGCAACGAATGGGGCCTGATCGAGGGGTCCGAGTTCCCACGCGCTATAACAGCCGGTTATACTTCATAACAGGGCGTTGTATGATGGAGGGGCGGGCCGACCTGGCAGGGACCCTGATCCCTGGAGATTTCGAGGGGGAGCGACGTGGCGACCGAGCGATGTCTGTCGACCGAGTTCCGACACCTCGGGGCACACTTGGCCGCTGCCCGTCGCCAACGGGGATGGAGTCAGGCTGAACTCGCTGCGCGATGTGCCCTGTCCCAGGCTCAGATCTCTTACTTCGAGCTCGGACGGCGACGGCCGACGCTCGATCAACTCGTCGGCCTCGCGTGCTCTCTCGACGTTTCCATCGAGAAGCTGCTCGCCGGGTCTGACCGGCCCGGCGACGATTTGCGCGAGATCGCCATCGAGCTGCGGCACCTTGGTCTGGTCGATCTCTGGGTCGACGATCCCGTCGTGCCCGGCGCTTTCCGGCGGCCCGAGGAGGTCATCGCGAGGGCTGTTTCGGGCCGTGAGCCGGACCCGCGTATCGTCGAAGCGATACCCGCGGTCCTCGCATGGAACCGGACCAATCCCGTCCTGCTGAGGGCCTTCGGCCAGATAAGCAGGCCGCGAGTGGCACGACGACTGGCCTGGCTGGCGGATATTGCCCTGGCCATCGACCGGCGCGGCGGGTTCCCCGGCGGATGCCGAAGAGAGCCGCTCGCCCGCTTCACGCGGATGGTTCCCGCCCCCTCCCCGGGCTCGGATGACTGGGATAATCTCGGACGTCCCATGGTCGGCGCTCCGAAGTCGCCCATCTGGAAGCGTTGGCGGATTAGCTACGATGCGGGCCTGACCCAGTTCGAGCAGAGGGCCAGGCATCTGGACGAGCTTCGGGGGAAGCCCACTCACGCCAAACGATCCGTCTCAAGGTCGACGACCTCCACGAGGCGTAAGAGATCGGACGGAGGTGCCTCCGATGGGGCGTGACGAGATTCTTCGCTTCCTCGAAGCCATCGACGCGGAACTGGTCGACCATGCGAGGGAAGGTGAGCGGCTCGACCTGTACCTGATCGGCCGGTCCGCGCTGATCTTCCGCTACGGGCTGAACATCGGGACGAAAGACGTCGACATCGTTCATACCCACGGCTCCGACCTGGAGCTCAAGGCCGCCGAGCTTTTCGGCAAGGGCACGAAGAACGCGGAACGGTTCGGCTTTTACCTTGAGCTGGTGCCCGAGGGTCTGCCACCGATCCCGGGAACCTATCGCCATCGATCGGAGCCGATCCCGGGCCGGTGGCATGTTCTGAGACCCATGCAGCCGGATCCGCACGACCTGGCCGTGACCAAGCTGAGGCGATTCCACGCCAGGGATCGTCAGGATCTGGAAATCCTCTGCAACGAAGGTCTCGACGCCAAGACGCTGAATACGGCCTTCGAATCGGCCTTCATGTGGGCCGAAAAGGAAGACCCGGACAAGGAGCTTGCCGGCCGGAACCTGGCGAGGGTCATCGGCTACCTCGAAGGCAAGACCCGTACGCTGTAACCCTTCGCCTTCCGGAGCCGGCGGCTCTCCGTTCGGCAACGGGTGCGGCTCGCCCGGCGCGTGGGAAGCGGGTGGAACATACATCGGAAGTTCCTGGGATCCGCGACAGCCGGTCCAACCCATTCCGTCGAGCCCCGACCGCCACCGCCCGGGCCCTGACGGACACCACCCGCCCGACCGCCGGCAGCCGGGCCGGTCCGGCGGGGCCGGGGCGGGGCATCCTGGGTGCTGGACCAGGATCCTGCCTGTTTCTCTGGTCCGGCCTGACGGGCATGGCGGGCGGGGCCGGTTCGCCAGACTGGTCGTCGGAGACCGCATACGGGGCGGGGCTCGGTTCGGTATTCCGGCCGTGGCCGATGTTCCGGACGGTCTTGCCCGATCGGTCCCCAGGCCGTCGTCGGCGGGCGGGCGGACGGCGGCGGCGGAGCGCGGCCAGGCGTCGGTTCCTGCTCGTCGGGCCGATCAAGTCCGGTCCGGTCCGGCCTGGTCCGGTCCGCGTGGGATCGGGACGGTCGGCGGGGCGGCGAGGTCCGGCGGAATGGTGACCGCGGCGGGCTGGAAAGCCTGACCTACTACAGAATCCTGGGTGCGGCAGTCGTTACAATCGTTAAATCTTGTCCAAAATCCAGATAAGGCGGGGAAAAAGTGGGAATAAAACTGCGCAGCCGGCGTCTATTAAGGTGTCGGCATGGTCTTTGGCAATTCGAGTGTCGGTAAAAACATCCCGCTCGGGATGGCAGAGCATCCATGATGGTGCGCGCGGTGGGCCGTGCGAGAGCGCGGAACACCTCGCGGCCCGCGTCGTGGGCAGGTGAATGGCCGCGCCTGTTAGATCAGCGTCTGCTTGCTCGCAAGCAGGTCAAGATGAGTGCAAAGTCCTTCCGAGCGGCCTCCACGAAAGGCTTGCCTGACCCCGAAAGCGCGCGAACGAACCCAATCTTCATATTTCCTTCATACTCGTTCGACGGTTTCGGCGCCGAAATGGTGTCTCGGGGATGCGCGCAAGCAAAACGAACCCAATTTTGCCCGAGGGCAGCCGCTGTGGGTTTCGTGAAACGGGGTGAAGCGGTGGGTGTTCGTTTTGCGCGCCGGGGGTGATCGGAGCGCGGGAGGCATGCGGAGTGGGCTCGGGCAGCGATGGAATTGGAGTCTGTCCCGGGAGGGGCGGGTTCGGATGACGGGAGTTCTCACTCATCCTCACTCCACGGGTCGCGGCGGCCAGATCGCGGCGAGCTCGGCCAGGCGCTCGGGCGGGATGGGGTAGCCGCCCGCGGGGTGCTGGGCCAATCGCGCCGCCAGGCCGGGGTTCTCGATGTGGGGGATCCGCGAGGTCTCGGCGGCGCGGCGGAGCCGATGGCCGCGCGTGGTGGCGGCGGCGGCCCGGATCGTGACCCGGCGCGGCGGGGGTCCGCCGGCGAGGACGATGGTTAATCCCGAGTTGCCGTGGATCGCCAGGGTCGAGCCGGCCAGGGCCTCGGGCGAGTCGGCGCGCAGCTCGCGCGCCAGCCGCCGACGCTGGGCGCGGGTCGCGACGTCGCCGTCCTGGATGCGCTGGTCCTCGCGCTGTTCGTCGGGAGTCGTACGCAGCAGCGACTCGAACCGCAGGTAGCTCAGGCCGAAGTCGACCAGTCCCAGCAGGGCCAGTGTGCCGGCGAGGACGAAGCCCAGGCCGAGCACCGTCTGGCCGGCCCGGCCCGCGATGCCGGCGGTCCCGAACCGGCCGAGGGCGAGCACGTCATGCCAGCCCCAGCGGACGGAGCAGCCCAGCACGGCCAGGAAGATGATCGCCTTGACCGCCGACCAGATCGCCCGGCGCGACCGAGTGCCGGCCCCGCCGCCGGGACCGCGGCCGGGCGTCCAGAGCCGGGCCGGGTCGGGCAGCACGAGCTGGGGCGCCCAGAGCCCTCGCACCTGCAACTGGTGCGCGGCCGTCGCACCGATGGCGAATGCGGCAATGATCGTGCCCAGCGGCCAGGCGATTGCCAGTGCGATGCCCTGCAACCGAGCGGCGACGCCCGCCGGGTCGACCGGCGGCGGGCCCGAATCCCACGTCGAACCCACGCCGCGCATCAGCCCGAGCAAACCGTTCGCCAGGCTTTTGCCACAGAGCCAGATCGCGGCCATCGCCGCCAGCCAGCCCGCGGCCGCCGTCAGCTCGGGACTGTGCGCCGCCTGGCCCTGCTCGCGCGCCAGTTGCCGGCGCCGGGTCGATGGTGTCTGTGTCCGCTCTTCCGACATGGGTCTGCCTTCAACCTGATCGATCCCGTTGGGGGAATCGCCGCGATCCTGCCACCTCGGCTGAGAGCCTGTCCCGGCAGGGCTCCGAGCCCCCGTCAGGGGGCAATCGGACGTAGCCGGGGGGCGTCAGCCCCCCGGGCTCGGACCGCCGCGTCACACACCGATTCCTCTCGACGGTCCCACCCGGCCGCGTCCCAGCGACGCGGGGACGCGGCCGGGTGGGTGATACGATGTCGGGGAGAGGAGGGGTCACATCGCGGTCCGGGGGGCTGACGCCCCCCGGCTAC
>DAIDHB010000274.1 GCA_027452145.1 Planctomycetales bacterium | reverse complement strand
GGACCACGGCCAGGATCCGACCGCGGTGCGCGAGCGCGTGATCGTAGGGGCAGCGCGGCTCCTCGCCGGTCATGGCTTCGCCGATCGAGGCGATCATCCGCTGCACCGTGCCTTCGAGGTCGCCGTCTACGATCCGCACCTTGACGAACCATTGGCTCGGGTCGAACCGCGCCTGATCCGTGAGCGGGCGCACCCTCTGTTCCCAGGTGATGGAAGGGTAATCGTCCGTGTCCTTTGTGTGCCAGGTGAGCCACACCGATTCCGCCAGCGTGCGGAGCAGGCGGCGATGCCTGTTAGTTGTCTCGTCGAGGAGGGGAAGAGCCGTGGTCGGCTGCGTCTGCGAGGCGGGCATGGGCTTGTCCTTCCTGTAGTCGGCCGGACCTCGCGACCATCGCTCGGCCCCGACCGGTCGATGAATACTGCGGTGGTGTCGACCCCACCGCAACGTCAATCGGGCCTCCTGCCGATCGACGGTTACTCTCGAGACTCTCGAGATACCGTCTCCCGGGCCGATCCGTCCGCCCAGGTTCGCCGACGACCCCCGGCCTCGATCCGCCGGCGAGCGGCAGGCGGGCCGGAAGTTGGACCCGACGGCGCACCCGATTAGCGCGCCGCCGGGCAGGCCGCAAGGCGGCCTCAAACGATGGCGGGCGGAGCCGCCGTGATGCGATCCGGCGGCAGGGATTCCCGGACGCGCCGTCTCAGAGCGCGCCAGCGGCGGTACCCGCGGAGGAGCGCGTCCTCCAGGGTCCGTCGATCGGGCGTCTCGTCGAAGGCGTACCGGCCTGCTACGGCCGCGATCCCCACAAAGAACCCGGCGAGGTCCAGGTGCGGCCGACACGGGCCGAGCTGCTCCGCCCACCCCGCGACAATCTCGCGGGCCCGGGCCGGCGCGTCCGGCTTCGTGTGCGCCACCTCCAGGGCCTCGTCGAGCTGCGCCCAGCACCGGTCCGTCGGCCGGCCCTCCAGGCCGCCCGGCCCCTTGCGGAGCCGGAACCCGAGCCAGTCGGCAGTCTCTCCCAGAAGGAGATCCCGCACGGCCGACTCAGTGTGTGCCTTGAGTCCCATGCCGGCGGCCCGCAGCCGGGCAGCCAACCTTTCGTGCGCCGCCCGGGCCGCGTCGCCGTCCCGCGCCAGGATGAGGACGTCGTCGGCCACCCGGATTAACGGAGTGGCCGGCTCGTACCTCGCCCAGGGGCGGTCCAGGACGCGGTCCAGGTAGACGTTCAACAACAGCGGCGAGAGGCTGCTCCCCTGCGGGATTCCCCTCGTCGCGTCGCCGTCGGCCACCACGATCCGGATCAGCTCGACGATGTCGTCGGCGGCCAGCCTCGCCCGGACGATGTCGATCAGCCGCCCCAGAGGGACGTGGTCGAATGCGTCCTTGACGTCGTCCGGCGCCCAGCACCACGAGCCATCCCTCTCAGCGATCGCCTCGGCATGGGCCAGCGCGTGTTCCCGGCCGCGGCCCGGCCGATAGCCGTAGCTGGTCGGCACGAAGCGCGGGTCGAGAAACGGCTGGACCACCTGAACGATCGCCCGCTCGACGACGCGATCCTCGACGTCGCGGATTCGCAGCGTCCGGAAGCCGCGGCCGGGTCCCTTGGGGATCCGCACCTCGCGATGCGGCCCCGGTCGGTAGCGGCCGGACCGGATCAGGCTGCCGAGGGCCCGTGCGAGTCCCCAGCGAGCCGATCCGTCGAGTTCGTCGAGAGTCAGGCCACCCGGCCCCGCGGCGGCGCCGCCGTCGCGGGCGAGGTGGTCGATGGCGCAGCGGAGGTTGCGGGAATCGGCCGCCCTCCTGAACAGGCACGCGGCGAACTCGGTTCGCTCTCGGCCCGTGTGGCGGGCGGCATCGGCGGACTCACGCTCGTGACGGCGCAGGAAGTCCCGGCGCGACCCCTCGTGGAGGTCGGCGGGTACCCGGCGGGCACGAGCGCCGGCGGGTCGAGTCGAGCCCCCTCGCCGGCCGGGGCTGTTGTACATGACGTTTTCCTTTCTGAATCGCCCGGTACGCACCCGGCCGATCCGCAGCCAGAGGGTTCCCGGCATCTACCTCAAGGCGATGCCTCGGACCGGCGGCAACCACCGCGTGGTTGATCGTCCGGTCGCACGATCATCCGAGCGATTCGGCCGGTTTGACGCAACGCCAGCCGTCTTCGCACCGGACGAAAGGTCGCGGACGGACCGAACGAGGCAGATCCTTCCCGGCTCCCACGGCCCGATCCGGGGGCGGCTACTCGATTCGTCCCGCGTCGCTTGGCGAGCTCCCGCGCCTCGGCCTGGCCGCGACCGAGACGCGGCACGCGGCCGGCGGCCCGGCCCGATTCCCCTAAGGTTAGGAAGAATCGCCGGGGGCGCCGCCGCATCACGGCCGGGACCGCCCGACCCGCGTGACCCCGTCGAGGCCAATACCGTCAGGTTCACCGCGGCACCGGCGGCCCCGCGCCCCCGTCCGCTTGTCGGACGAATTGCCGGTAATTGCCGCCCTGAAGGTCAGCTCGCGGCATCGTCGGCGCGAGCCGGCGCGAGAGGAAGTCGATCGCCCTCGGTCGCGACCGCCGTAAACGGGGCAGGGGGCGGTCGGCCGCGGGCCGGGTCCGTGGCCGCCCCCGTCGGGGCGATGCGCGGGCTCGCGGCCCCGTCGGCTACGATGCCCCCGACGACCGGCGCCCTCGGGGCTGTCGACCTGGGCCCGGTCCCAGGGACCGACCGTCGCGGACAACCGGGAGATCTCCTGCCGACAGTCCGACGGCGGTCGCTGCCGGACGGCGCGACGGGCCGGGCGATCGCGAGCTGGCGGTCCGAGCCTCGGCGGGATCGACTTTCCGCCTGGCCGACGCGGGACGGCAGGAGCCGGGTCGCCGTCCGCTGCGGATCGCCGCCGATGATAGCGGCTGGACGTTGCTGTCCGTTCCGACATCTGCCTGGTCCTCGTCGAGTTACGAGCAAGAGGGCGCGGGAGGCGTCCGGTGGTCGCGGGCTATCGCCGCGGAGGTTCATGTCGTACAGTCCGAAGACGCGGTCCGGCTGGTCCGCGAGCAGATTCGGGGATGTTCTTTGACTGGATTGTCCGACCAGCGCCGGGCGGCGTGGGCCGTGATCGACAGGGTCGCGGAAGCACCGACCGGCTGAATGCCCGGGCGGCATCCTCCGAGCCGATGCCGTGCCCATGGAGCCGATGTCGAACGGCCTCGCGTCGATTGGTCCGAGAATCGGACTCGTCCGGCGGATTTCCGAAAGCAAGTCACCGGGCGATCGCTGCGTCGATCGAGTCGTTCATCGGGCCCGGGCTATCGCGGCCGCCCCTCGCTCTGCTCCTACGACCCCGTCACGGGACCCAGCCGCGGTCCTGGTAATCGGCCCGCCTGGCGTTCGTCGCGGCCCGGGCGGTCCGGTCCTGGTCGTCGGCGAGATCAACCAGGAGCACGGCCCGGCCCTCGGCCCGCGGCCCGGGCGGTGCGAGTCCGACATACAGTGGCCAGGGGGTGCCGTCGGCCCGCAGCACGATGTCGGCCTCGACTCGGCCCCGATCGCGGGCATAAAGCCAAGTAGCGATCGCCCGCCTCGCCGCTCCCTCACGATACCCCCGGCTCGGCGTGCCCGCCCGCGCCTCGGCGGCCGCGGCGTCATGCCGCTCGGCAGACAGCACGGTCCACCCCGGCAGGAGTTGCGCCAGGCCGCGGGCGTGCTCGGGCGCCTCGACCAGCACGACGACCGCCGGGTCGGCGGGCGGCCTCGCGGCTCCTTCCCGGTCGAGGAACAGCCCGTGCTCCCAGAGCGGGGCATCGTCGCCCGCGTCGAGGGCCGAGGCGAGCCGCGCGATCGCCGCGTTCCGCGCGGGGTTGTGCCAGATCGATCGCCTCTTCCACTGGAGGCCCAGCTGGAGATCCGGCAGCTCGCCGCCGGTCCAGTCAGCGAATACAGCCCGGAGCACGACCGGGAACTCGTCCGCGGCGCCGAGCCGGCCGATGACCGGCCCGATGCCGGCCTCGATCAGGAGCCGCTCGCGGCGGCCCAGCCAGTCGCGATCGTCGAACAGCCCGTAGATCCGCTGGCGACCGAGGGAGGCAAGGTCGCGGCGGGCCCGCGCATGCAGCGCCTGCCTCGCGTCGGCAAAGACGACGACGCCCGCGACGGTCGGGTCCAGGCCGCCGAGGGTCCCGACCTGGACACGGACATCGGACCGGTTGAGCTGGCGAGTGAAGCAGCCGCTCGGCTCCGCGGTCCGAGACGACAAATCCCGGGCGATCTTCTTCGGCTCGGCCAGCGTCGACGCGATGATCATGATCTTGCCGTCCTGTAACAGGCGGATGATCAGCCGCAGCGCGGCGAGCCGATGGTCGCGCGAGCGGGCGGCCAGGACGCCCCTCCGGCTGCCGGCGAGGGCGGCTGCGAGCCGGACGATGTCCTCGCGCTCGCCGACGAGGTCCACCATTGAAGCTGGAACGACCCGGTTGCCGCCGTCCTGGACATCGACCGAGTAGCCGGCCCTGCCGGCGGCCGCGACCAGTCGAGATACCAGTCCCGAGGGGACGTGCAGCTCGCCGGCTGCGTCGATCTCGAAGAGCGTCTCGGTCTGGTGGACGCGGCGGAGGCCGCTCCGGGCGTCCACAGCGAAGTCGCGCCGCACAACAGCGAGTTCCGCCGCGAGCGCGGCCAGCAGCTCGCGCTGCGGCCGCCGGAGCGTGGCGTGGCCGCCGTGGTCACGGATCAGCAGGGCAGGCCCGCGGATCGCCGCATCGATGCCGGACCGCCCGGAATTGATCGACGTCGTCTCCACGTTCCGGTCCACCCCGAAGTTGGGCAATGTTGGTTCGGCGCCTGTCCGTTGTCCGGACGGTCGGGCTGAGCAACCCGGTCGGGGCAAGGGCCGCACCGTTGGAATGGGCGCCGGACGGCGATGTGCCGGCTGAGGCCCCTACCTCCGCGGCGGGCCCCGCGGCCGGCCGGCGGCGCCGCGTCGCGACCCCGCGGGACCGGACGGACGCCGTCGAACGACCACACTTGGGCACCCGCGCCTTCGCCAGGACGCGGCCGCCGTCAGATTTTACCCGCGGCAGGTGACTCGCAGCTCGAGTCGCTGGGTCGGCTCGACGCGGGCGCGGAGATCCTCGATCTCGTCCTCGCTGAGGATCTCCGCAAGTCGGGTCTTCGTGAGCAACCGCTGCGAGTAACTCCGAAGGGTGGCGTGGTATGCACCCGGCTCGATCGGGGCGTCGGCGGCGAGCCGCCGGATCAGCTCGGCTCGCCTCGCCCGGATGTCGTCGGCGAGACGGGCCTGGCGCGCCCTGAGCTCGGCATAGGTCCGCAATTCCTCCTGGGTGAGCCAGGGCGGCCGCTCCGCGACGGGCCGGCCGTCACCCGCCGTGACGAGCGGTTGGCGTGGTACGGCGCGCCCCGCGGGACGGATGGTGGCGTACGATTCGAGGCTGTTGATTCCGCCGTGCAAGTCAATTTCCTCCGGTTATGGCCCGGCCGGCGTCGCCGGCCCGGGATCGTGGGTCGTTCGATCCGCTCCTGTCAGCGGGCCTCCCGCCGCTGATCTACGGCAGGTGACGGCCCGCGAACGACAGTAGCCCCGAAGGCGATCCACCGCAAATCGCGGGGGAAGCCGGCCGAACGATCATTCGCCTGCACGCGCCCGCCGCACGGCGGCCCACCGAACCGTCGGCGTCGTCGGTCGCCGTGTTATCAAGCCTTCGCATCGATGGGAGTCCCGAGGTGGATGGCCCGGAGGCGATCTCGCTGGCGACGCGCCCTGCCTCATCCGAGCCGAATGGGCGTAACCGGGAGTACGCCGGCGACCCCGCGATGGCGGACTCTCACCGGCAAGCGCCACTGGCAACGACCCCCCGATCGATCCCCCGATCTCGACCTGCGAGGTCGGGCACGCACGTTTCGGGGCAGGGCGGGCATCTCCCGAGAGGCCGGGCGCCTTCCGCCTCGGTGCTCATCGGATTCCGTCCGCCATTCGGCCGGGGTTGCCGTCGTGCTCGATGGGCGAGCCGCGCCACGACCGCGCCGTCCTTTGGGGTCGCAGCCGATCGTCGCGTGAGGCCGATTCTGTCCACGATCGGCACAAAGCGGGCCGTGCGGCTCTTCCCCGACGCGGCAGATCGCCCCTCGTCGCCGCCGACCACCGCTTCACTCGCCCCAAGGTGGCCGCGGCGTCCGCGTCGCCGAATGCGAATGAATTTCTCCTAACCTTAGGGAACTTCGGGTGTCGGGCGTGCCCCGATGATGTCGCCGATCACCGTGTTTTCGCGGACCCTGTTCGGAGACTTCTTGCACGCACTTTGACTCCAATTACCCCCGGCTTCGGGCGATCCAAGCTCCTCCGGCGACGACCGGGGTTTCGGTGGATCAACGCTTGGATCTACGATCGACGCTGCCGACAGCTTCGACGGCCGGGGGGTTGGCAGTGCCGACGGGGCTCCCGGGCGGGAGCCGATGAGATGCCGCCAACAGCCGGGGCAAGCCGAGTAACGGCCCGGATGGCGACCTGGAGCCGCCGACAGCCTGATCGTCGAGCGAGATGGAAAGGACGAACCATGGGAGAACACCGGCAACAGACGTGCGAGGAAGGGGCAAGGACGACGATGGACCTTGAGCTCGAGCGGCGGCTGGATCGGATCGAGGGGATGCTGACGGCCCTGGTGGAGCGGCAGGCCGTGAAGGACTGGTACACGACCGACGAGGTCGCGCGGATCGTGGGCAAGGCCGAGTTCACCGTCCGCGAGTGGTGCCGGCTCGGGCGGGTCCAGGCCGAGAAGCGCAGGAGCGGGAGGGGCGCCTTCCCCGCGTGGGTGGTGAGTCACGACGAGCTGGCGCGGTATCAGCGCGAGGGCCTGAGGGAGGACCCGCGCCGCCGTTGAACAGTGCGGTGCCGGAGACATGCGGCTCTGGCTTCCTCGGAACGTGAATACTGCGGGAACGGGAGATCCGGTCGGTGGAAGAAATGACTCGGTCGTTCCTGTTCTTCCCGGGTGGCCTCTCGTTCGCGCCAGATGGCCTCAAACGGAAGGGCGACCGCCTGGGGGTGCGAAACGGATAACGGCTCGTATTTCATCCAGCGTCACAGGAATTCCGCCGCCATGAACTCCGGCGCATGCGCCGGCATCGGCTCGATATCCGAACGCCCTCGCGATCGCTCCATGGCCAACTGAATCGGCCGGTACCCGCACATCGACCCGTCGTCCCCGAGGATGATGAGCGGACCAACGGGCCTGCTCACCGCCTGCGCGAACTCCGCGACGGCATACATCCGTCTTCTCCCTGCTCGGCACTTCCACGCGGCGAGCAACTGTCGGGAATCCTCATGCCCTCGTCCCTCGCGACGCCGTCCAGGCCGGCGGTTTGTCCCGACCCCGAACGGGCTGCCGCACCAACCTGCTCGGAAACTGGTCCTGTCCGAGGTCCGCGGACAGGAGGGACGAGAGGCCAAACTGCTGAAAAACTGCTGAAGATCTTGCCCGTATCAGGCCCATCCGACTACAATGCCGAGGCGTTGCTTGTTCAACCTAAACCCTTGTAATGCAAGGTCAATTCAACGTCAGCCCAGGGCAGAGACGGTGGCAGACGCGCCGGACTCAAAATCCGGTGGGGTAACACCCGTGTGGGTTCAAGTCCCACCTTCGGTACTCTCGCCCGTCCACCTCCCTCCCGGCGGTTCCTCCGCGCCGATCCTCACGACCCGAAGATCGACTCGCCGCATCCGCCCCGGCCGAGCACTTCCAGCCCACCTCGCGCCTCTTTCGTGCTAGACTTTTCTGGATCGGACGGCCCCGAGGCCGACGGCCTCTTTCCTTTTGCGTCCGCTCGCCAAATATGATTTTTGCCTCCCCTGCGCGCGCTTTTCCCCGTCAACTACGATGTCCCTGCGACCACGCGATTCTTGTCGCTTGAATAACGCCACACGCGATTGGTAACATGGTGACAACTATCGTTGGGGATACAAGCCATGACTTCAGGGTTGCGTCACGCGGGGCCGCGCGGTGTTCGGCGCGGCCGGACGTTTTGCCCGCAGCTCGCTGAGTTTGAGGCCCGCGTCGTACTGAGCTACCTGTTTCCCGGAATTGCCGGGATTGCGTTCGACCCGTCGGGAGATGTCTACGTCAGCTACAACAGTACGAGCCCTGGCCTGACCCAGCAGCAGTCTGTGGCCGAGGTCGGGGCGAACGGCTATCTGATCAGCCCGAGCGTCTTCAGCACGACGGGGAGCAACGCGTCGCCGGGTGCGCTGAGTCAGGTCAATTCCTCGACCCTGCCGACGATCGGTGGAACCGGCGACCTGCTGGAGCTCCAGCCGAACGGCCAGTTGTATGCTTTCGACCCGGCGAGCGGGACGTCGTCGCTCTACGATAACCTGGCCGCCGATTCGGTCGGCATGGCAAACGTCTACGACGTCCAGACGGGGTCGATGGCGAACCTGGCCGGCAAGCTCAACCTCCAGGGTGCGACATACGGCGACTTCGGTGTGTACCAAAACTCGCTCGTGGTCTCGGCCGAGTCGAACGGCTGGGACTTCGTGATGCGGGTGACCTATGCGTCCGCCGCGCCAGGGACCGCCACGATACTCGCAGCCTCGCCGGCCAGCGACGGCCTGTCGGCCTCACCGGGAGGGGTCGCGGTCGACTCGCAGGGGACCGTGCTGGCCACGATGCCGTACACGCCCTCCGGCACCTCGACGGCGATTCACGTGCCCGTGGGCTTCAACATCTCGTACGACGCGGGGGCCAGCCCGTCGCCGTTCGTGGCGAACCTGGGGCTCTCGAGCGTTCCAAACATCCAGAGCGGTGGGATCGCAGTCGACTCGCAGGACAACTTTATCCTCGCCGTGAAGGACTCGTCGCTCTACGGCGGGGGCCAGGGGATCGTGCACATCAATGCGTCGCTGACCGCGTTCCTCGCCGATCCAACGCCCAACGCCGGTGCCGTCCCCTCGGCGATCTCGTACCAGAACGTCTCGGGCACGAACTACCTCGCATTCACCGACACCGCGTCGGACACCTACACGGTCGCTGGTGAGCTGCCCCTCTTCAGCGGCCAGGTTACTCCCGCGCAGCTCATCGGTGCTTACGGGATCAACAAGATCCAGTTCCCTGGGCCAGCGGGTGGTACCGTCGCCGGCACCGGCGCAGGTCAGACGATTGCGATCGTCGAGGAGGGCGTGGACCCGACGCTGGCTGCCGACCTCAAGACCTTCGACAGATATTTTGGGATCCCTGACCCGCCCAGCTTCCAGGTCGTCGATCAGAACGGGGTGGCGACTCAGAACCTCAGCATCGTCGGCGAGGCATCGCTCGACGTCGAATGGGCGCACGCGATCGCACCCGGGGCATCGATTGTGGTTTACAACGCCGCCTACGACCCGAACAACGGGACCGCATCGGTCCAGAACCTGCTGCTGGCGATGCAGCAGGCGTCGAAGCTGCCGGGGGTCTCCGTGGTGACCCTGAGCTACGGGATCACCGAGTCGTCGCTCGCAGCGGCCGGGCTCAGCCAGACGGCGATCGACTCGTATTTCACCACGCCGGGCGTGACGTTCCTGGCCGCGGCGGGCGACTCGGGCATCTATTCGAGCGGCACCTACACCGTGGCGGCGAATTATCCCGCGGCGTCGCCCAACGTCGTCTCGGTCGGCGGGACCTCGATCGTGATCGACGCCGCAGGCAATTACCCTGGCACCGGCACATCGGGAGAGCTCGCCTGGGGTAGCGGCGTGCAGAGCGGAGTTAGCGGAGGGGGCGGCGGGGGGCTGAGCTCAGTCGAGTCCCAGCCCTCCTGGCAGGCGGGTGTCGTGCCCTCGAGCATGAATCCGAACGGCGCCCGGGCCCTGCCCGACGTGTCGATGGATTCCGGTTCCGCGCAGCAGTACGACGTGTTCGCCAGCACCCTGAGCGGATCGTCGGTCTCGGCCTCGGCGGTCGGGTGGCTGGGCGACGCCGGCACCAGCGCGGCGTCGCCGATCTGGGCGGGGCTGATCGCAATCGCCGACCAGGGCCGGGCCCAGCTCGGCGGGACGCCGCTCACCGGCTACTCGCAGACGCTGCCCGCGCTCTACTCGCTCCCCTCGTCGGACTACCACGACATCATCTACGGCAGCAACGGCTACTCGGCCACGACGGGGTACGACCTTGCCACGGGCCTGGGAACGCCGGTTGCCAACCTGCTCGTCCCGGACCTCGCCGCCTATGGCCTCGGCACCCGGATGTCGATTGCGTCCCAGCCGCCATCAAGCATCGCGGCCGGAAGCCCTTTCGGACTGACCGTCGACGTGCTCGACAGCCAGGGCCAGCCCGCCAGTTCCGGAACGGTTACGGTGGCCCTGGGGACCGCCCCCTCCGGGACGGTCCTGGGCGGGACGTTGACCGCCAGCGTCGTCAACGGCGTGGCCACATTCTCGGGCCTGACCCTCAACCAGGCCGGGACCTGCACGCTGACAGTCAGCGATGTCGCGATCTCCGGATCGTTGACCACCAGCCAGATCGACGTTTCGTCGTCCGTCACGGCCACCGGCACGAGCAGCGTCGCCCTGGCGGGTCTGCCGTCCTCGCCGACCTTCGGCCAGCCGATAACGTTGACGGCAACGGTGAGCAGTTCGTCCTCCGGCACGGGCGTTCCGACCGGATCCGTAACTTTCGCCGACGGAAGCGGCGTTCTCGGGACGGTAACCCTGGTCAACGGAGTCGCGCAGCTTACCATCTCGCTGGCATCCGTCGGTTCCGACACGTTCACGGCCTCGTACAGCGGCAACGACCCGGCCGCCAGCGCGAGCCAGACCGTCACGATCGGCCAGGCCGCGCCGTCGATCGTCTGGTCCGCGCCGGCGAACATCACCGTCGGGACACCGCTCGGAAGCGGCCAGCTTGACGCGACCGCCAACTTCGACGGGACACCGCTGGCGGGCGTCATGATTTACTGGCCGCCCGCAGGGACCGTGCTCTCCGTCGGCAACGGTCGGACCCTGAGCGTCACGTTCGTGCCCGGCAACACGACCGACTTCCTCACGGTGTCGGCCTCGGTGTCGATCGACGTCGTTCCCGCGTCGTCGGGGGGCTCGCCGACTCCGACGCCGAGCCCCTCGCCAACTCCAGCACCTGGCCCGAGTCCGTCCTCCTCCTCGTCGACGTCGACGCCGAGCCCGGGTCCGTCCTCATCACCGGGAGTCGCCACGATCCTCGGCGAGCAGCCGGTCTTCCGCCGCAAACCCAATCGGCGAGGCAAGCCGGTCGGCCCGCCGATCCTGGCCGGCTACAGGCTCCAGTTCAGCACCAGCCTGGGAGCGGCCGCGGCGGACCCGGCGAACTACCAGGTGTCGTCTGTATTCACGAGACGGCTGAGGAAGACCGTCGAGCACGTTCTGCATCCGATCGCCGGGTTCTCCGTCACCTATTCCTCGGCGACTGACTCGGCGACGATCGGGCTTCCGGCCGGGGCGAAATTGAAGAAGGGCGGTCAGATCGCGGTCCTGTCGGGAGTGACCGGCGGGACAGGCGAGTCGCTCGCCGGCACGTCCGTGTTCGCGATAGCGCCCGGTGGCAAGCGGATCACACCTTCCTGAGCGGATCGCATGGGTGCCCGCGGCCCGGGTCATGTCCGCCGGTTGCGAGATTCTGGTGCGAGCCGTATGATCTCGCGTCGATGATCCTGGCGGATTCCGCCGTCGCCCTCGTCGCGGCGAGCGGGTCCGCCCCGACCGGCGGGGCGAATGATCATGGCGAGCGGCCCGGGACCTCACGTCGTCATCGTCGGTTGCGGGTTTGCGGGCCTGGCCGCGGCGCGCGGGCTGCGACGCACCGCCGCGCGGATCACGATCGTCGACCGCTCGAATCATCACCTGTTCCAGCCTCTGCTCTACCAGGTCGCGACGGCCGCGCTCAGCCCGGCCGACATCGCCGCGCCAATCCGGAGGATCCTCCGCGGCCAGCGGAACGTCGCCGTGATGCTGGCGGAGGCGACCGGAGTGGACGTCCCCGGCAAGCGTCTCCTGCTGGCCGACGGGCAACTCGACTACGACATCCTGGTAGTCGCCACGGGCGCGACCCACGCCTACTTCGGCCACGACGAGTGGGCCGAGCATGCCACGGGACTCAAGAGCCTCGGCGACGCGCTGTTGATCCGCCAGCGGTTCCTGATGGCGTTCGAGGTCGCCGAGCGCGAGCCCGACGAGGCGCGGCGGCGGGCCTGGATGACCTTCGTGATCGTTGGTGCCGGGCCGACCGGCGTCGAACTGGCCGGGACGCTCGCCGAGGTGACCCGCCAGACACTCGCTCGCGACTTCCGCCACATCAACACGGCCTCGGCCCGCGTGATCCTGGTCGAGGCCGGCTCGCGCGTGTTACCGGCGTACAGCGAGGACCTCTCGGAGGCGGCGCGGCAGCAGCTCGAGCGGCTGGGCGTGTCGGTCTGGACGGGGGTCAAGGTCACCGATATCGACGCCGAGGGGATCCACATCGGCTCGGAACGCGTGCCGGCCCGCACGGTCCTGTGGGCGGCCGGCGTGGCCGCGTCGCCGCTGGCTGCAAGCCTGGGCGTCCCGCTCGACCGGGCGGGGCGGGTGCCGGTTGCGCCCGAGCTGACCCTCCCCGGGCGCGACGACGTCTACGTCATCGGCGACCTGGCGCACATCGAGCAGGACGGAGCCCTCGTTCCCGGCGTGGCCCCAGCCGCGATCCAGCAGGGCGATTGCGCGGCGCGCAACATTGTCGCGACCCTTCGTGGCCGGCCGCGCGAGTCGTTCCGCTACGTCGACAAGGGGATGCTCGCAACGATTGGCCGGGGCGCGGCCGTCGCGCGGATCGGCCGGTTCAAGGCCTCCGGCTACCTCGCGTGGCTGCTCTGGCTGTTCGTCCACATTCTTTTCTTGATCGGGTTCCGAAACCGTCTGGTCGTGATGATCCAATGGGCCTGGTCGTACTTCACCTTCGACCGGGGAGCCCGGCTGATCACCGCACCACTCCGCGAGCCGCTGGTCGAGTCGCCCGTCGACCGGTCCGCGTCGTGAAGCGCAGGCCGATGCGCAGGCCCGCACGTTTGCGTGACCGGCCTGGCCGCCCTACAATGGGCGATCAGAGGATCCGCCAGCTCGCCAGCCGATCGGGGACATCGATGTTCGGAGCGAACGAGACGCCTTACGATCTGCGCTTCCGGTTGCTTGGAATACCGGTGCGCGTCCATCCATTCTTCTGGGTCATCTCGGGCGGGCTGGGCTGGCAGAACCAGAACCTACCGCTCGTCGCCCTGTGGATCGCGTGCGTGTTCGTCTCAATTGTCGTCCACGAGTTCGGCCACGCCCTAACCGCTCGTGCCTTCGGCGCGTCGCCCTCGGTGGTGCTGTACGGACTCGGCGGCCTCTGCATGTACCAGAACGCACGGCAGACCCCGCGGCAGCGAGCCGCCGTCCTGATCTGGGGCCCCGGTGCGGGATTCGTGTTCTGTGGCCTGGTGATGCTGTTCTATACCGTTCGCTACGGACTGACTTTCCCGGAACACCTGGAGTTTACGCGCTGGATCTTCTGGATGGAGCCTGAGGCCAGGACGTTTGCCGGCGCCATTCGGAAGGTCCTCAGCACGCCCGAGGCCCTGGGTGATCCGCATGCTTTCCGGGCCGCGGTCCCGTTTTTCACCTATCGATTCCTCATCTGGATCAACCTGGGGTGGGGGCTGATCAACCTGCTGCCCATCTGGCCGCTCGACGGGGGACAGCTCACCCAGACCGTGCTCTCCGAGGTCAATCCCTACAACGGACGCCGCTGGACGCACACCATCTCCCTCGTCTGCGCCGGACTGGTTGCCATCTTCATCTACACCAAGTCGGAGTCGTTGTTGAATACCTTTCTCTTCGCTTATCTCTTCCTCATTAACTACCAGATGCTCGACGCGATCCATCGCGCGCAGGTCATGGGCGTCTATGACGAGGATATGTGGCCCAAGTAAAACCGATTGCCGTTCGAAGCAATCCTTTCATGGCATCGTGTCTGCGGTGGAGCTTTCATGGGTTGAATCAGGGTTTGGGTGGTCGTAGAGTGAAGGATGAGGCGAGTCGAGGGGCCGGGACTCGCGAGCCGCCGGGTTCAAATTGGGGTGACGAGGCAGGCGCCCCTTTCCTTCGGGTCACTGATGTACTAATCATGTACGGTCCGCAGCGCCCGGTTCGGAGAGTTGGTGCGTCCGGACTCGCCCGGCCCGCTTTTGATAAACATCTCAGAAAAGCCGCTCATGAAATCACGACGTAAGCGAGCGAAGAGTCCGAAGGTATCAGGGCGATCATCGCCGGCCGGCCGCGGCGAGGCCGCCGGCCGGGGGGTCTCGGTCTCGGACTCGGGGCAGATCATCGTGCTGGGGGAAGATGGCGACGTGCAGCCGATGGGCGTGTGCCGGCTCCCACTCTTGCCGCTGCGCTCGGACGTGGTCTTCCCACAGACCGTCGTCCCGCTGGTGATCAATCGGCCCAGCGGCATCCGCTTGATCGACGACGCGATGATCGGCGAGCGAATGGTCGCCCTGGTGAGCCAGTTGCATCCAGAGACCGACTCGCCCGGCATGGACGACCTGTTCCCGACGGTCTGCGTCGGGCTGATCCTGAAGATGCTCAAGTTCCCGGACGGCTCGACGCGGATCGTCTGCCAGGGTCAGAACCGGGCGCGGCTGCTGAGCGTCGTGCAGACCGAGCCCTACCTCATCGGCGAGGTTGAGACATACGAGGAGGTGGTCGAGGAGGGTGTGGAGCTCGACGCGCTGGTGCATCACGTCAACCGCTTCTTCCAGCGGATGGTGGACCAGTCGCAGCAGATCCCGGAGGAGCTCCAGGTCGCCGCGATCAACACTCGCGAGCCGGGCCGGCTCGCCGACCTGCTGGCCTCGAGCCTGCCGTTCACGATCGAGGAAAAGCAGAGCCTGCTGGGCGAGGTCAACGTCCGCACACGGCTCGAACGGCTCGGCCAGTACCTCTCGCGGCAGCTCGCGGTGCTCGAGCTGTCGACCAAGATCCAGGAGCAGGTCGGCAGCGAGCTGTCAAAGGCCCAGCGCGATCATTTCCTTCGCCAGCAGCTCAAGGCGATCCAGGAGGAACTGGGCGAGAGCGAGGGGGACAACCCCGAGATCACCGAGCTATGGGACCGTATCAAGAAGGCCGGCCCGCCGCAGGAGGTTCTCAACGAGGCCGAGCGCGAGCTCGATCGGCTCGGCGGGATGCACCCCAGCTCGGCCGAGTACTCGATCGTCCGGACGTACCTCGACTGGCTGGCGATCTTGCCGTGGAGCAAGGCCAGCCGGGATCGGCTCGACATCCGCCGCGCCCGCAAGGTGCTCGACGCCGACCACTACGACCTCGAGAAGATCAAGGAACGAATCCTCGAGTACCTGGCCGTCCGTAAGCTCAAGAAGGACATGAAGGGCCCGATCCTCTGCCTGGCCGGGCCGCCCGGCACCGGCAAGACCTCGCTGGGCAAGAGCATCGCCCGCGCGCTGGGGCGCGAGTTCGTCCGCGTGAGCCTGGGCGGCGTGCACGACGAGGCCGAGATCCGCGGCCATCGCCGGACCTACGTCGCCGCGCTGCCGGGTCGGATCATCCAGGGCCTGCGCAAGGCCGGCACGAACAACCCCGTGTTCATGCTCGACGAGGTCGACAAACTCGGCGCCGACTTCCGTGGCGATCCGTCGGCGGCGCTGCTGGAGGTCCTCGACCCCGAGCAGAACTCGACGTTCCGCGACCATTACCTCGACGTGGATTTCGACCTGTCCAAGGTGATGTTCATCGCCACCGCGAACATGACCGAGACGATCCCCTCCCCGCTTCTGGATCGCCTTGAGGTCCTCCAGCTCCCGGGCTACAGCGAGGAGGAAAAGACTCTCATCGCGCAGAAGTACATCATCCCCAAGCAACTCGACCAGCACGGGCTCACCCCGAAGGATCTGTCGATCACCGACGTCGCGATTCGCCGCATCATTGCCGACTACACGCGCGAGGCCGGGCTGCGCAACCTCGAGCGCGAGATTGCCGCGATCTGCCGCAAGGTGGCCCGCCGCCGCGCCGAGGGCCAGCGTGCGCCATCGGTGATCGATCCCAAGCGGGTGGCCGAGCTGCTCGGACCCTCACGCTTCTTCCGCGAACTGGCCGACCGCACCGGAGTGGCCGGGGTCGCCACGGGGCTTGCCTGGACCCCCACCGGTGGCGAGATTCTGTTTATCGAGGTAACCGGGATGCCCGGCAAGGGACAGTTGACCCTCACCGGCCTGCTCGGCGAGTCGATGCGTGAGAGTGCACAGGCCGCGCTCAGCTACCTGCGCAGCCACGCCCGCGAGCTGGAAGTCGATACCTCGCGGTTCCACAAGACCGACTTGCACATCCACGTTCCGGCGGGGGCCGTCCCCAAGGATGGTCCCTCGGCCGGCGTGGCGATCGCCGCGGCGCTCGTGAGCCTCTTCCGGGGCAAGGCCATCCAGCCCGACCTGGCCATGACGGGCGAGGTGACGCTCACTGGCCGTGTCCTGCCCGTCGGCGGCGTTCGCGAGAAGATCCTGGCGGCCCGCCGCGCGGGCATCAGGAGTGTGCTGATCCCCCGGCACAACGAGAAGGACCTCGTCGAGATCCCGGCCGAGGTGAAAGCCGACCTGACGCTGCACCTGGTCGACACGCTCGACGATGTCGTGCCTAAGCTCTTCCAGAGCCTGCCCCGGCGCAGCCCGCAGGCCCCGCGTCGCGCAGCCAAAAAGGTCCCGCGATTGCCGGCGGGCCGAAGCGGCCGGCTCGAGGCCGGTCGCGACGACGAGCCCTCGGTTCAGCCCGCGCGAAACGGGCGGCGTGTCAACGCGCCCTGAACCGCCGACGGCCCGGAGTTGCACGCGCCCGGCCGGATGCTCTGGCAGGGGCGGCCGCTTTCGCGTACGATCTCCCGCGCTGGGCGGCCGAGCCTGGACCGCGTGGATGATCCGCATCGAGATCAATCGTTGCGGTCCGGTGACCGCCAGGAAAGGACCGTCCGCCCGACGGATCACGGAGGGACCGTTCGCATGAAGATCCAGCACCCGCTGCTCGTCCGGGCCGTGGGCGCCACGGGCGCCGCCGCCGTCAGCCGCCTGGGCCGGACCCTCCGATATCACTTCCGCTACCAGGATCCGGCCGTCGCCCCCGAGATCGCGCGCGAGACCGGCCAACGTTACATTTATGCGTTCTTCCACGAAGTGATGCTGTTCCCGGCCTACTACTGGAACTGGCCCGAGATGCACATTTTGATCAGTGACCATCGCGATGGCGAGCTGATCACGCAGGTCGTGGCGCGGCTGGGGTTCGGCGTGGTGCGGGGCTCGACGACGAGGGGCGGGTCCCGGGCGCTGCGAGAGATGACGACGCGGGTCGATCGGGGGCATCTGTGCGTCACGCCCGACGGTCCGCGAGGCCCCCGGCGATCGGTGCATCAGGGAGTCGTGTATCTTTCGAGCCGGACGGGGTTTCCGATCGTCGGCGCCGGCATGGCGTTCAAGCGGAATTGGCGGGCCCGAAGCTGGGACCGGTTCTGCGTCCCCCGGCCGTTCAGCCCGGCCGCCTGCGTCGTGCCGCCCGCCGTGACCGTCCCGCGCGACGCCGACCGCGATACCCTCGAATCGTGTCGCCAGGAAGTCGAGCGACGCATGCAGCGGGCCATGATCGAGGCCGAGGAGTGGGTCAAGGAGCTCTGAGCACTGTCCGCATCCCCGGCGGGGGCGGGAAGTGACGTGGCGGGTCTTTCATTAACACGCTGGAATTCGCTCGTTGCCGCAGGTGGAGGGGCGGGGTAGACTCTATAGATGGCGGCTCCCGACGGGTCGCCACGAAAACGCTCATCTGGCCCCGCCCTGCGTGCGACGCGAGGCGGGGTTTACTTTTGCGTCGTGACCAACCTGGGTCTCACTTCTCATCGCTCGTGCTGGGCGAAACATTCGAAGCGGCCATGAACGCCGAGGTCGAGGTTCCGGGGGGACCTTCTCCTTCGGGCGGTGCGTCACGTAGCGGGCCCGCGCGGCTGCATGTCGTCCGCAGGACAGTATCCGAAGGAATGCTCGAGTCACTCCGCGCGGCGTGCGCGGACGAGGGCCGGCCGTCATGAGGCCGCAGTGGGAATTCCATTCCGAGCCGGTCAACTGGATTCTGGAGGACCGTTGCCTTCCCAGGGAGCACGTCCGGTCACGCCGCCTGCGTGGCGGCTGTCCGTGCCGGGACAGCCTCCGCGCTGATCGATGGACCCCGCGTGCTCGAATGGAACCCTGCGCAAGCCCGCGGCTCACTTGTGAGCCGGGCAGCGCGGTACAATCATCCGGGTTTGCTGAAAAGCGAAGACCAAAAACGGAGAATCGCCCGACCGGACCCTCCCGGGACGGCGCACATCCCATGGCCGGCATCGAAACCCCGCTGAGCCTGCTCGATCGCCTGCTCCGCCACGACGACGCGGCGGCCTGGGATCAATTTGCCGAATTGTACGAGCCGCTGATCCGGCGATGGGTCGCCCGGCTCGTCGCGCAGTCCGCCGAGGTCGACAATGTTGTCCAGGAGGTCCTCACGGCGCTGCTCGAGGGCCTTCCGAAGTTCCGCCACAACCTCCACCGGGGCGCCTTCCGGACCTGGCTGCGGTCGATCACGATCCACCGGGTTCGTCGTCACTGGCGGAGCCGGGGGCCGGCCGCCGGGCCGATCCCGGAGCTTGAGAACCTCGAGGATCCTCGGAGCGACCTCAGCCGGATCTGGGACGAGGAGCACGATCGCCACGTGCTCCATTCCCTGCTCGAGAAGATCCGCCCCGAGTTCGACGACCGGGACTGGCGGATCTTTGAGAGCCTGGTTTTCGGCGGGCTCCCGGCTCGCCGGATCGCCGATGAAGAGGGATGCTCGCCCAACGCCGTCTACATCGTCAAGTCTCGTGTCCTGAAGCGGTTGCGCCTCGAGGCCCGGGGCCTGATCGGCTGAGATCGGGTCCGATCCAGAAAGATTTCTCGCGTCGCTGCGTTATCACATCATGGCCCGCGTCGGATCCGGCGCGGGCGAGCCGTCCGATCCCGTCCCGATGACCCGTGTTCCACGAGGGCCTTGTGGTGGGCACGTCCGCCGCCGATCATCCCGATCCTGCGATCCTCGCGCTCTTCGCGGCGGGCCGGCTCCGTGCGCCCGAAGCGGCCCGGGTGGAAAAGCACCTCGTCGACTGCCCGCTCTGCCTGGCCGAGCTGGAGGAGGTGCCCGAGGACTCGCTGGTCGGACTGCTCCGCGAGCACGGCTTGCCCGGCGACGATCCGACCGGCGAGTTCCGTGACGGCCCCGCGCCGAGTTCATTCGAACTGGCGGACGGAGAGAACCTCGAGCAGCCGCCGCGTCTGTTCCCGGAGCATCCCCGCTACCGGATGCTCAGCCTGCTCGGCACCGGCGGCATGGGGCTCCTCTACCTGGCCGAGGACTGCGAGCAGGGCGGCCTGGTCGTGCTGAAGTTCCTCCGCGACGACCTGCTCGACCGCCCCCGCCAGGTCGAGCGGTTCCGCCGCGAGGCCGCGTCGGCGACCTCGCTGCGGCATCCCAACATTGTCGTTGCGCGCGGCACCGAGACCTTCGGCCGATGGCCGGCTCTGGTGATGGAGTACATCGACGGATCCGACCTGCACCGGCTCGTCCAGCGCAAAGGTCCGCTCCCAGTTCGCGTCGCCTGCGAGCTGATCCGCCAGGCGGCGGCGGGGCTCCAGCATTCGTTCGAGCAGGGGATGGTCCACAGGGACATCAAGCCGTCGAACCTGATGGTCGGCGTCGACGGCACGGTGAAGATCCTCGACTTCGGCCTCGCCCGGATGCGGAGCGAACTGTCCCTCGACGTGGGCCTGACGAACACCGGCGCGTTCCTGGGCACGGTCGCCTACATGGCGCCCGAGCAGGCCGACGACCCCCGCCGGGCCGACATCCGGGCCGATATTTACAGCCTCGGCTGCACGCTCTACCACCTCCTCATCGGCGGCCCGCCGTTCGAGGGCACCATCTACGAGGTCCTCGACGCGCACCGGACGATCGTGCCCACCGCGCTCGACCGGCTCCGGCCTGATGTCCCGCCTGCTATCGCCGCACTGGCCGCCCGTATGCTCCAGAAGGACCCGGCCCGCCGTCCCCAGGCCCCGGCGGAGGTCGATCACGCCCTCGCGCGGTTCCTGGCCAACCAGGCCGAGGCGACGGAGGAGCCCGAACCGACCGACCCGATCCCGGCCGCCGATCCTACCCGCCGACGCGCTTCGCGATGGCTGAGGCGTCTGGGCGCCATGGCGATCGGCCTGGCGGCGTTCGCGCTCGCGGCCGTCGCCATCTACCGCCTGGCCTTCCTCAAGGCCCGGGTGGTCTTCGAGACGGAACTCCCAGGCGTGGAAATCATCGTCAAGCAATCGGGGAAACGCCTCACGACCGTCGACACCCGGCGGACGAGGCAAATCGAGCTCGAGCCCGGCCGCTACACACTGGACCTCGCGGCCGATGCGAGCCTCCGCATCTCTCGCGAGGCGATCACGCTCCGGCGCGGGGATCGGGTCCCCGTCGCCGTCCGGCGCGTGCCGGCGGAGCCCGCTCCGATCATGGCACCCTATTTCCGATTGATGCGCGTCTTGAATCGGCCGGTGCACTCCGTCTATGGGGGGACCGCGGCCACGGCCGGTGGGGCCTCCGGGGACTGCTCATGGCAAATCCGCCGGATGTTCCAGTCGTTCGCCTGGGCCTGGCACCCCGATCCCGACCGGCCGGGCATGGTCAAGACTGATCCGGCGCCCGAATTCCGATCCGCCGAATCCCGGCTCAATCTGTGCGTCCTGCTGGCGCTTCACGGGTGGCCGGACCTCGCCATCGAAGCACTCCGCATCGACCTCGAGGGACCCAAACTCGTCCTCGTACCGGGGTGGAAGGGCCCCTGGTTACAAGGTGGCAGCATCAAGTATGTTCTCGTCGGCACCGACGAGGGCGACCGGCTCCATATCCGGGTCTCTGGCGCCGATGCGAGCATACTCGTGGATACCGATGAAACCAGACTCTCTGGAGTGTCTCAGGCACCGAAGGTCGCGGCCCTGAAACGGCGAGTGAAAGGATTCTCGCGGCCGGACCTGCCGACCAGGATCGAGCGCGATCAGATGCTCGTCGACGTCAAGACGATCCTCGGCCTGGACCTCGATGTCGCGCCGGGAGATGGCGACGCGCAGTTCGATCTCGGAATCCTCTCGCTGATGACAGGCCGCCCGGTCGACGCGATCGACGCCCTTCGCTCGGCGATCCGCCTGGCGCCGAAGGACGCGGATGCGCACATCGCCCTGGGGTTGGCCCTGGCCGCCCAGGGACGGGTGGACGAGGGCGTATTGGAGATCCGATCGGCCCTCGCGATCCGGACCGATGACGCGGACGGGTGGTATCATCTCGGCACCGTGCTTCAGGAGGCGGGCCGGGCCTCCGAGGCCGTGGAGGCGTTCACCCGGGCGATCCGCATCGACGAAGAGATGGCCGTCGCCCACGACCACGTGTCTCGGGCGCTGGCCGAGATCGGCCGGAAGGCGGAAGCCGACGCCTCGGCGAAAGAGGCGGCCAGACTTCGGGACCTGGCGATCGCCGAGAACGACCGGGGCGTCGAGCTGGCGGAAGACGAGAGGCTCGACGAGGCGATCGCTGCCTTTCGCCGGGCGATCCGGATCCGGCCCGAGCTCGCCGAGGCCCGATCCAACCTGGGGGCCGCGCGGCTGGGCCGGGAGGAGCCGGCGGAGGCGATGGCCGCACTGGCCGAGGCGATCCGCCTCCAGCCCAGGCTGGCCGCGGCCCACGCGAACCTCGTCATCGCGCTGAGACGTCAGGGTCAGGGCTCGCCGCTCGCCGGGCCGGCCTCCATCGAGGCGGTACGGCTCAAGCCCGGAATCGACGCCGGCCGCCGGCACTGGGCCCGGACGCCCGCCGCCTCGGAGAGCAACAGGCGCTACAGGCGGCTGCCTGCCCTTCGAGGCGGTCCTGGAATCGGCTCCTCGGTCATCTTGTCGAGGTCAAGGAGCCCGTACCGCGCCAGCCGCGCCCTGGCTGAGACCGCCGGCCGGCCGACATCTCGGCGTCACGATCTGGATAATCTCTCACATTTAACATAAGTACGGAATTCGCGAACATGGAACCGTCGCCAGGCCGCGAAGACGAGAACTGGCTGGGGCAATTCATCGCCGGGGCCCTCGACCGTGGGGAACCGACCGCTTCCGGCGAGCCCGGCACTCCGGTCCCGGCCTCATGGATGGAGCTCGCCAGCGGGCCGGCGCCCGGCACGACGATCGGCCAGTATCGGATCGACCACGCGCTCGGGCGTGGCGGGATGGGCGTGGTCTACCAGGCCTGGGATTCCGGGCTGAAGCGCTTCGTCGCCATCAAGTTCCTGTCGCCCCGGCTGGCGGTCTCGTCGCTGGCCCGCGTCCGCTTCGTCCGCGAGGCTCAGGCGGCCGCCGCGATCAACCACGCGAACGTCGTCACGATCCACGCCATTGGCGAGCACGATGGACTGCCATACTTCGTGATGGAGTACGTCGCGGGCATCACCCTGGCCGATCGCCTCGAGCGCGAGGGAATGCTCGAGCGGAAGTCGATCCTTCGCATCGGCATCCAGATCGCCCGTGGCCTGGCGGCGGCCCACGACCAGGGACTCATCCATCGCGACGTCAAGCCGGCAAACGTCCTGCTCGAGAGCGGCCTCGACCGGGTGAAGATCACCGACTTCGGCCTGGCGTGCGTGACGGCCGAGCGCTGGCGGCTGACGGCCAGCGGTGTCGTCCTGGGTACGCCGCCGTACATGTCCCCCGAGCAGGCCGCCGGCTCGTCGGTCGACCATCGCTCCGACCTCTTCGGACTCGGCAGCCTGCTGTATCACGCCTGCGCCGGCGAGCCGCCGTTCCCCGGCCCGAACGTCCTGGCGATCCTCGACGCCGTCCGCCACCGCGAGCCCCGCCCAATCCGCGACCTCAACCCCGAGATTCCCCCGGCACTGGAGGCCCACATCCTCCGCCTGATGGCCAAGAACCCGGCCGACCGCTTCGCGTCGGCGGACGATCTCGTCCAGGCTCTTTCCGACGAGCTGGCACCGCTCCAGGGCCAGGGCGCCGACCGGTCCCCGCTCGAGATCGAGCACGACCTCGAGCGCCTTCCGCGTTCCCGGCCCGCCCCGAGGGCAGAGGGCTTCGAGATTGTGGACACCCTGGACGACCCGTTGCCGGCCCCGCCGGTCAAGGAGCCGTTCACGACCCCGATCTTCCCGCCGCCCCTGCCCTGGTGGGTCCGCAGCCTGCCGGCCATCGCCCTGGCGGCGTCCGTTCCGATCGCGGCCGTCGCGATCCTGTATTACCTGCCCTCCTGGTGGCAGGGCCGCGACGAGCAGAGCCTGATCTCCCTGCTCATCGGGCTCGCGGGCCTCGCCGTCTTCTTCTGGTGCTTCGAGCGCCTGCTCGGCGCGCTGCGGGCCCCGGCCGGGACATCGCCGCCCCGGCGCCGTCTCCTGCTGCTGGTGCGCAATGCCGCCGCGCTGGCAATCCTGATCCCGGCGGCGTGGATCGCCTACAGGGAGTGGTCGGCGTATTCCCGGTCCCATCGGGCACTCGACGCCGTCCTCGCCCGGCGCGACTCGTCGCCGAATCTCGCCCTGACTCGCGAGGACGTCGAATCAATGATCGGGCGCGCGTCTGCAATCCCACCGCCCAGCGACGGCTCTCCGTCGGCGAAGGCCATCTACGTCTGGGACGGGATCTTCCGCTCTTACCGCCTGAGCGCCGAGTACATCCGCCCGGAGGCGAACTTCGGCGCTCCACGCCCGCAGATAGACTCCCCCGACCGCGGACTGGACATCCTCACCTGGATCAACGACGTCATCGAATGAAGATCGGAGCCATCGAGAACCGGAGGCCGCCACGATGAACCTGCTGACCTGCCCCGCCTGCCGTCACGCCGAGCGGACGGACCAGCCGCTCCTCGGCCGCCAGGTCCGCTGCCCGGCCTGCTCCGCGGTCTTCCGGGTCACCGACGCGGAGTTTCGCCGGGACGCCGGGCCCTCCCGCGAGCCGGCGGCCCGAATCCCGACGACCGAGTGCATTTCCGAGCAGCCGATCGATCGCCCACGCCCCGCGACGACCGAGTTCTGGGAGCCCGGCGACGAGCCGCGACCTCCCGCCCGGCAGCGGGAGGCCAAGGCGGAGCCCAGATCCTCGCGGCTCCGGTCCTGGACCCACGCCGCGCTGGGCTTTGCGGGGGCCCTGATCCTGGTCGGCCTGATCCTCGTGGCCGTCAACCTCTCCGGCCGCTCGTCGCGAGACGACGCGAAACCGGCCGCCCCGCTCCCGGCGAAGCCCGCCGCTCAGCTCGCCCGCGAGCAGGTCATCGACCGCGGCAAGCGGGCCTCCGCGCTGGTGCAGGTCGCCGTCGGCGGCGACGAGATCAGCGGTTCGGCCTTCTGCATCGACAAATCGGGCCTGTTCGTGACCAACGCCCACGTCATCGAGAAGCTCTACGAGGCTCCGGGACGACTCCGGATCGTCGTCGACATCGGCCTGCCCACCCAGCGAGCCGTCGACGCGAAGGTCCGCCGCGCCGACGATTACCTCGATCTGGCGCTGCTGGAAGTCCCCGCGGATTCCCGCTTCGAGGTGCTGGAGCTCGGCGACGACCGGTCGCTCTCGGAGACGACGCCCGTCATGGCCTTCGGCTTCCCGCTCGGCGAGGGTACCCGCTACGGCAAGGAGCAGTATCCGAACTGCTCGGTGATCTCGGGCAAGGTCACGACGTTCCACGGGCCGCGCGACAAGCGGGATGGCGTCCAGTTCGACGGGCAGATCAACCCCGGCCAGTCGGGAGGGCCGGTGCTCGACGAGTCCGGCCGGGTGATCGGCGTGGCGGTCGCGACCATGCCCGGCAAGCAGATGAACCTGGCCGTCCCCGTGAGTCGACTCTCGGGGTTCCTCGACGCGCCGGGCGTGGCGTTCACCCACGGGACGCTCGCGTACCACCAGCGATCCCAGCCCGTGCGCTGGTCGATCCGGCTCGAGGCTCCCAGAGCGGGCGGCAAGGTCCCCGACGATCTCTCGGTCCGCGTCACGATCGCCCACAGCAAGGACGACCGCCGCGTCCATGACGCGACCCGCGCGCCCGACGGCACCTACCGCGTCGAGGTCACCCCGGTCCCCAACGGGACACGCACTCCTGTCCCGGCGATCCTAGCCCTCGTCGAGGCCCGGAAAGGAGAGCAGACCGTCGCCACCATCCTTCGCGTGCTTCCCCTGGCGGGCGCCCCGGTTCCCCGTGTCGTTCAGGCGGATGAGCCCGAGCTCTACATCATCCGGACGCTCCGGCCGCAGACGTTCGGTCCCTTCGGCCGACGACTCCCCGGCATCGGCCCGTATGGACCCTACGGCCCGCGCATCCCGGGCCTCGGACCGATGGGCCCCCGCATGGGCCGCCGCGGCGAGGACGTGATCGTGGTCGTGCCCGACCGGACTCCGCGCAGGATCGTCCGCACGCCCGCCGGACCGGATGACCAGGACATTCTGACCGTGGGCGGCCGGCTCTCCGTCACCGGCCGGCCGAAGGGCGCGGGGAAATCGATCCGCGTCCCGGCGCTCTCGATCCCCGAGGCTCGCGTCGCGCCCGGCGCCGGCGCCTCGACCGAGGTCCGCAAGATCCGGGGCCACACCGACGAGGTCCTGGACGTGGCGATCACGCCCGACGGCCAGAAACTCGTCTCGGCCTCGTCCGACGCCACGGTTCGCGTCTGGGACGCAAAGACGGGCCGCGTGCTCCGCGTCCTGAAGGGGCACGAGGGCCCCGTCCGGGCCCTCGCCATCTCGCCCGACGGCAAGCGGCTGCTCTCGGGCGGCGCCGATAAGATCCTCCGGCTCTGGGACATCGACACGGGCCAGCTCGTGCGCGAGTACCCCGGCCACGGCGACAGCATCTTCGCGATCGCCTTCACGCCCGACGGCCGCCGGTGTTTGTCCGCCGGGGGAGGATTCGGCCCGCCGATCTTCCCGAGCTTCCCGGGATTTCGGCTCGGGACGGATCGAGCCATCTGGGTTCGTGACCTGGCGGACGGCCGGGTCCTCGCGCGCTGGGCCGGTCATAACGGGATCATCGACGCCCTGGCCGTATCGCCCGACGGCCGGCTCGCGCTCTCGTCCGCCACCGACAAGACGGTCCGGATCTGGGACGTGGCCAGGGGCGCGGAAGTCCTGCGGCTCGCGGGCCACCGGCAGGAACTCTTCCTCGACGCTATCTTCTCGCCGGACGGCCGCCGTGCGATCGTGACCTCTCAGGTGTCGGGACAAAGGCCCGAGACTGAGGACGGCTCCGTGATCCGGATCTTCGACGTCAAGACGGGCAGTGAGCTTCACGAGCTGCGCGGACACAAGGCCAAGGTGGACTCCCTCGCGGCCTCTCCCGACGGCCGAATCCTCGTCTCCGGCAGCAATCACGAGAGAATCCTCCGACTCTGGGACCTGGCCGACGGCCGCCCGCTCGGACAGATCGCCCTGGAAGCAAATCCGCAATTAGGGACCTTCTCGCCCGACGGCCGCCGGATCTTCTGGGCCTTCTCCGACCGGACGATTCGCGAATTCGCGTTGCCGGACTCCTCCCTCGCGACCCGGCAACCCGGCGCCCCCGGCCCAGGTGCCCCGCTGGTCCACAAAACCGCCGACAGGATTAGCGATGTGGCCGTCGGCGGCGGCGGGCGTTACCTCTGCCTGAAGCTCAACGGCCGCAAGCTCGCGATCTTCGACGCCAACGCGGGCGCCGTCGTCAAGACCATCCCACTCGAGGCCGACAGGGCGTTGATCGCGGCCGGGGCGAGCCTGCTCATCGTCGCCTATCCCGATCAGCGCGCGTTCGTCCGGTGGAGCCTCGACGACCTCGACTCCGCGGGCACGCGGGTGAATTCACCCCTCAAGGCGCAGATCCAGTCGCTGGCGATGGGGAACGACTCCGACGGCCCGCTTTTGGCCTGCTGGACCCCGGGGCCCCAGCCGCAACTCGGCGCGCCGGCCCGGTACAGCTTCCTCGACCCGCGGACCTTCGCGGTGCTCAAGGCCGACAGCATCATCAACGGGGGCGTCCAGGGCATCGGCCAGCTCTCGCGGTCGGGCGGCAGTCTGACGCTCCATCCGTTCCTCCAGAAGCGGGTCCATCTCCGCGCTTCGGCCGGCGGCAATCTCTTCGCGCTCTGGCAGACGAGCTCGACACCGTCCGGCTTCCAGACGCTGCGGATCGAGGGGGCGGCCCTCCGGGGCATCTACAACCATGATGGCCTCAACCACCTGGCCCCCGGCCCCGACGGCCGGTCGGTCTACACCGGCCGCGGCGGCATCCGCGACGGCGGGGGCAAGCCGATCGCGCTGCCGGGCCCGACGCAGATGAGCCCGGTGATCGCCATCCCGTCGGCGGACCCTGCCTACGACCTCGCGGTCGCCGGCCTGACCGGCCCGAACCAACCGACGCCGGGCGTGTCAGCGACCGAGATCATCGTGAGCCGCACCAACCCCCGCGAGGCTCTCTTCCGCATCACGGGCCTCGACGAGATGGCCGCCGTCCGCGGCGACGAATCGACCATCGCCGGCGAGCTCACGATGGAGAAGCGCTTCCACCTGATCCCCGCCCCGAATCTTCTCATCACGGTTCCCGACACCGACGACCGCCTCGTCCTCCGCCGGATCGATGTTGCGAAAGCGATACGCGAGACGAGGAACGTGACCGCGGCAACGGATCGTCGGGGCACCGAGACTTCTTGGTGATCGCGGCCGCCGTCGACGTCGGAGTCGAAATGCCGCCGGAAGGCCCTCGCTCCACCGCGTGTGCGGTGCTACATTCCCGGCAAAGGAGACACGACGATGCGATGCGACCTGGCGGGGAAGGTGTGCCTGGTGACGGGGGCGGCCCGGGGGATCGGGCGGGCGATCGCCGACGCGTTCGCGGAGAACGGCGGCCGCGTTGTTTACACCGACGTGCACGAGGCCGGGGCCGTCGAGGCGGCCTCGGGCGTCCCGGGGGCGCTGGGGTTCGGCCTGGACGTCACGGATTCGGCCGCGATCCAGGCGGCGATCGGCCGGATCGTGGACGAATGCGGACGGCTCGACGTCGCCGTGAACAACGCGGGCGTCAATACGATGGCCCATCGGGTGACGATCGACGAGTTCCCGCGCGACGAGTGGGACCGCATCCTGTCGGTCGACCTGACCGGGTTGTACGAGGTCAGTCGATTCGCCGCGCGGGCGATGCGGGCACAGGGCTCGGGCCGGATCATCAACATCGCCTCGATCGCCGGGCTGGTGCCGCTGCGGCTCCAGTGCGCGTTCGTGGCGGCGAAGGCCGGGGTCGTGAACCTCACGAAGGCGATGGCGCTCGAGCTCGGGCCGCACGGGATCCTGGTCAACGGCATCGCGCCGGGCTCGACGCTCACCGAGGGGACGCGGAAACTCTTCTACGGCGAGGGCGGGCTGTTTCACGACTCGGTCAAGCAGATGCTCTCGCACGTCCCGCTGGGCCGGCCGGGCGAGACGCGAGAGATCGCCGTCGCCGCGCTCTTCCTGGCCGACCCCGAGAACAGCTACATGAACGGCCACGTCCTCACCGTCGACGGCGGCTGGACCGCCGGCTATGCCCGCGAGTTCTGAGGCGGGGTGGTCCGGATGGGATGCCGCGGGGGCACCTCACTTCGGATCGCCTTTGGCTTTGAGATGTTGGTCGAACCAGTCGACGAACGCGACCGAATCCTTGCCCATGCTGGGCCACCCGTGGCCGGCGCCCGTCTTGACGACCAGCTTGCACTCGACGCCGGCTTCCTTGAACTTCTCGACGATGATCTGGGACTGCTGGATCGGGACGAGCGGGTCGGCATCGCCGTGAATAATCAGGGTCGGCGGGTCATCCTTGCTGACGTGATGGGCCGGCGAGATCTCGCGGGCGATCTGCTCGAGGCGGGCCTCGTCGGTGACCTTGACCCACAGGCGGGTCTTCGGGTCGAGCTCGCGGTAGTCGAACGCGGCGCGGAAGGGCGGGGCGTGGTCGACGGCGTGGACCTTGCGACTCCCGGGCGCGCCGAAGTTGAGGAAGTCGGTGGGCGGGAAGAAGCAGGCGACGGCCTGCACCCGGCTGGACTCGCGATCGACGGGGTCGTTCGCCCGGGGATTCCCGGGTCCGCCGGCCGTGCCCAGCATCAGCGAGAGATGCCCGCCCGCCGACGCGCCGCAGACGCCGAGCCGGTCCGGGTCGATGCCGTAATCCTTTGCATGGTGGCGAATGAACCGCACGGCGCGGTTCATGTCGGCGACGATCTCGTTGACCGTGTACCTCGGCTGGCTGCCGTGGACGACGCTGAAGACCGTGTAGCCCCGATCGGTCAGCGGCCGGACGAACGCCGGCTGGATCGCCTCGTGCGACGAGAAGAATCCGCCGCTGACCACGACAATCACGCCCAGTCCGTTGGCGTCCTTCCGCGGGGTGAAGACGTCCATCGTCAGCGCCGTGCCGTACTTCCGCCCATAGATCACGTCTTCCTTGCGGTCGTAGGGAGGGTCGCCGGCGCGGGTCGCGGGAACGAATCCGGCGAGGGCGGCGAGGACGACGAGGAGGCTGGCGCGTGGCATCGGGACGGCTCCGTCGTGGAGGGAAAGGAGGAGATCGGCGATCGGCCGGGCTCGATTATAGCAAGCGGAACGGGCCATCGCCGCATCTCACTCGGAGCGCAGGGCGTCGATCGGGTCGAGCCGCGAGGCCTTCCACGCGGGGTAATAGCCGAAGATGATCCCGACCGTCGCCGAGATCGAGACCGAGGCGATCACGGCGGCGATCGACGGCTCGGTGGGCCAGTGCGCCAGCAGGCGGACGAGCACCGACGCGGTGCGCCCCAGGGCGATCCCGGCGAGGCCGCCCAGGACGCACAGAACAACCGCCTCAACGAGGAACTGGCGGAGGATATCGCGCGACCTCGCCCCGACGGCCATCCGCAGGCCGATCTCGCGGTAGCGCTCGGTCACGGTGACGAGCATGATGTTCATGATCCCGATACCGCCGACCACCAGCGCGATCAGGGCGACGCACATCAACAACCCAGCCACCAGGCCGACCGTCCCCTTCACCGCGTGGACGACCTCGGTGAAGTCGCGCACGGCGAAGTCGTCGGTCTCGCCGGGGCGGATGCCGTGCCGCTGGCGCAGGACCCGGGTGATCTCCTCCATCGCGGCCGGGATGTCGTCGGTCGAGATCGAGCGCACGAGGATCGAGTCGACGTTGGAGAGCCTGTGCAGCCGGGGCGTCGCGCGATCGCGGTCGGGCGACGCTGACGGGAATTGCCGGGAGTGCCCGCCCGGGTATTTGCGGCCCGCGGGATCCAGCGGATCGGGCGGACCCTCGTCGACCGGCGCGGCCCCGCCGTCGCCGGCGCTGATGCGGAACTTGACCGTCGTCCAGGGTGCGACCACCAGGTCGTCCTGGTCCTCGCCGACGATGTCGGCGCCCTTGCGGCTAAGGACGCCCAGGACGCGCAGCGGGACGTCGTTGACATAAACCTCGCTCCCGACGGGCGAGCCCTCGCCGAACAGCTCGCGCGCTACCGTCTGGCCGAGCAGGCAGACCATCGCCACGTCGCGCACGTCGCGGTCGCTGAACGGCTCCCCTTCCTCCAGCTCCTGCCACTCGCGCACGCGCAGATAATCCGGCGTCGTGCCGACGAACGTGCTAGGCACCCAGTTCTTGTTGCCGTTGACGACCTGCCGGCGGGTGAAGACCAGGGGCGCGAGGCTGTCGACGCTCGGGCACTCGCGCCCGATCGACTCGGCATCCTCGGGCGTGAGCGTCTTGATGCTGCCGCTCCCCAGGCTCACGCCGTTGCGCGACGCGGCGCCGGCCTGGATCACGATGTTGTCGACCCCGGTTTTGGTCAGCAGCACGCGGATCGCCGACCAGGCGCCCGTGCCGATCTCGGCGATCGCCAGCAGCGAGCCGACGCCGATGATGATCCCCAGGGTGGTCAGCGCCGAGCGAAGAGCGTTGCGGCGGAGCGATCGCAGGGCCGACGAGGATGTCCGCGCCACGAAGCGCAGGTCGGCGCTCAGCCCGCGGCGGGGCGCCCCGTCGAGGGCCGAGGCCGGCGATGGCGCGTCCGGGTCCGAAGCACGTTCCGATGGGCGGGACGAGCTCTCGCCTCCCGGTTCGTCGTCGTGGACGAGACCGTCGCGGATGCGGACGATCCGGTCGGCATGGGCGGCGACTGTGGGGTCGTGCGTTACCAGGACGATCGTCAGGCCGTCCTCGCGGTTGAGCTGGCGGAACAGCGAGAGGATCTCCTCTCCGGTGCGGGAATCGAGGTTGCCGGTGGGCTCATCGGCGATCAGCAGCGAACAGCGGTTGATCAGCGAGCGGGCGATCGCGACGCGCTGCTGCTCGCCGCCCGAGAGCCGCGCCGGCTCGTGATCGAGCCGGTCGCCGAGGCCGACGCGTTCCAGCAGCCCGCGGGCCCGCTCGCGGCAGGCGGCCGACGACGGTTCATCGCCGCCGTAGGTGTGCGGCATCATCACATTCTCGATGGCCGACAGCCGGGGCAGCAGGTGGAAGTTCTGGAACACGAACCCGATCCGGCGGCTTCGCAGCCAGGCCCGCCGCGATTCCGAGAGCAGCGTGACGTCTCGGCCGTCCATCTCATGCCGGCCCGAGGTCGGGCGGTCGAGGAATCCCAGCAGGTTGATCAGCGTGGTCTTGCCCGAGCCCGAGGCTCCCATGAGCGCGATCATCTCGCCGCGGGCGATCGACAGCGACACGCCGCGCAGCACAGGGACCTCGATCGTGCCGCGAACATACGTCTTGTGGATGTCGGTCAGCCGGATGAAGTCCACGATCGGGTCTCCGGAATTCGAGCTGGTGGTAGGCTCCGCCGCGTTCAGTAAGTCGGGCAGTCTTGCCCGACTGGGCCGAGCGTCGGGCAAGACTGCCCGACCTACTTTCATGCCGGCGTAAAGCTGCGGCCTCCTTCACTTCTTCTTCTCCGGCTCGCTCCAGGTATGTGGGAGGATCGAGGTGGCGTCGGCGTCGGATTCGGCGCGGGTGGCGCCGATCACGACGGGCGTCCCCTCGTTCAGGCCATCGGCGCGGACCTCGGTGAGCACGCCATCGGAGAGGCCCACCTTCACCTCGACGGGCCGGACCAGGTCGCCCTGCGGCAGCCAGATCACGCCGCTGCGCTCGTCGTCGGCGCTGCCGTCCGGGTGCGAGCCCGCTCCGCGGTCGGGCTCGGGATCGCGTCGCCTGAGCCGCATGGCATAGGCCTCGCGGCCCTCGGGGATGACGTTCTGGACCCGCGGCTGCCAGCGCAGGGCGGCGTTGGGTACGAGCAGGACGCCGCGGCGCACCTCGACCTCGAAGGTGATCCGGGCGGTCAGGTACGGCAAGAGCCGGCGCTTCGAATTGTCGACCGAGACGACCACCGTATAAGTGACGACACTCTGCGACATGCTGGCGTTCAGGCGGATCTGCGCGACCTTTCCCTCGAAGGTCTCGCCAGGGAGCGAGCTGACGGTGAACCGGACAGTCTGCCCCTCGTGGATCGAGCCGATGTCGGCCTCGTTGACCGACGACCAGATCTCGAGCCGGCCCAGGTCGCGCGCGATCAGGAACAGGCTGGGTGCGCCCGAGCCGCCCGCGACGGTTTGGCCCAGGTTGACGCGACGGTCGAGGACGACGCCCTTCACGGGCGAGCGGATCGTGGTGTAGCCCAGGTTCAGCTCGGCCTCAGCGAGGTCGGCCCGGGCGACGGCGAGGTCGCCCCGGCTGACCGACAGCGCCGCCCTCGCGGTCTCATACCCGGTGACGGCCGCGTCGTACTCCTGGATGGCGAGCATTGCGGCGTTGCGCGCGCGGAGCTTCTCCGAGCGCGTGCGCTCGCGCTCGGCGTGGCCGAGCTTCGTCGTCGCCTGCTCGACGTCGGCCTCGGAGCGCGCGACGTGGCCGCGAGCCTGGTCGACGCGCGCGCGGAACAGGGCGTCGTCTAGCCGGGCGAGGACGGTGCCGGGCTCGACGGGTGTCCCGTACGTCACGTGCTTCTTCGGGTCGCGCGGATCGGCGCCGAAGCTCTGGATCTGGCCGGAGACCTGCGAGCCGACCTCCACCACCTCCTCGGGCTCCAGCGTGCCCGTGGCGTTGATCGTCGAGCGCAGGTCGCCTCGACGGACGGCGATCGTGCGGTAGGTGACCTTCTGGGTGCTAGCGTCGTTGTAGTACCAGACACCCAGCGCCCCCGCGCCCCAGATGACGGCGATGATCCCCAGCAGCTTCTTCATGGCACGGCTCCCCCGCCGGTCTCAATCCGGATTCCGTCAGGCCCAGACCTCGTCGATGCCCAGCGGCGACCCCTCGAGTACCCGGCCCTCGTGCAGCCGGATGACGCGGTCGGCAACGTCGAAATAGTCCTCGTCGTGGCTGATCACAAGCAGGCCCTTGCCGCTCGCCCGCATCTCGGGGAGCCACTTGCCGTAGAACAACTGCTTGAAGCTAGGGTCCTGGTTGGCCGCCCATTCGTCGAGGACGCAGAACGGGCGGTCTTCCAGCCAGGCCGAGAGGAGCGCCAGCCGCCGCCGTTGACCCTGCGACAGGTCGAGCGTCGAGAGTCGGGCGTCGTCGACGGATACGATTGACGCGAGCCCCAGCTCCTCGAGCCCGCGCCGGGCCGTCTCGTCGATCGGGCCATCCCGCAGGCCGCGTACGTCGCGGAACAGATGGCCGTCGGCGAAGACCACCGAGAAGAGTCGGCGGTGCGCCGCGATCTCGGCGTCGACGACCGGCCGGCCGTCGAGGCGGACGACGCCGCACTCGGGGCGATAGAGCCCCGCGAGCAGCTTCACCAGGGTCGTCTTGCCGCTGCCGTTGCCGCCGGCCAGGACGACGATCTCGCCGCGGCGGAGGGTCAGGTCGAGCGGACCCAGCGTGAAGCCGCGGTCCTCGCGCGCGTCGTGGTAGGTGAAGACTGCGCCGTCGAGCGCGACCGATTCGACGTCCGGGGCGGGGCGGGGCGGCGTCGGGACGGGCGCCTCGCCATCCAGCTCGGCCTGGCGCTCGATCTCCGGCAGCAGAGCCCGGATCTTCAGCAGCGAGGCCCGGGCTCGGGCCAGGGTCGGGACCCAGTTGATGATGGTGTCGATCGGCGTCATGAGGTACAGCACGATCAGGACGCCCGACACCAGCGTGGGACGGTCGACCGCCGCGAACCGGGGCACGGCGAACAGCAGGAAGCCGATCAGCCCGAAGTAGACGAGCTGGCCCCATCCCTCGGCCGCCGCGAAATGGGCCAGCCCCCGGACGGTCTCGCGCCGGGCCACGGCGACGTCGCTCTCGAGTGCCTCGGCCAGGAAGGCGGCGCGGCGGCCGTCGTGGAGCTTCAGCTCGCGGAAGCCGCCGATCGAGGTGCGGAAATGATCGACGACCCGGTCGTGCCGGGCTCTCGCCCGCGTCAGTGCCTGTACGCCGCGCCCGGCGAGGGCGAAGTGCGCCGCCATCGCAGCGACGCCGAAGATCACCCCGAAGGCCAGGATTGTCGGCGAGAGCCAGCCGATGTAGCCGAGGCATGCCACGACGATCGGCAAGTTGATACACAGGTGCGGCACGCCGACCAGCGCGCCGCCGACGAGCACGATGTCCTCGGTTAGCACTGCCAGCAGCGCCGAGCTGTCGAGCCGCTCGAAGGCGCGCAGGGGCATTGCCAGCGTGCGGCGGACGAGGTGCACGGCCAGCTCGGCGACGGCCCCCTGTCCCAGCCGGATCATGGCCACCTGCGCCGCGGCCCGCGTGGCTGCCGCGGCCAGGCAAAGGCCCGCGAAGGCCAAGGCCGTCGCGGGCGTACCCGCGGGCTCGACCGCCATCTCGCGCTGGATGACGGCGATCAGGGCCACCCCGGCGACGCCGGCCGACAGGCCCGCGATGACCGAGAGGATCACCATGCCACGAGAGGCGCGGAGCAGGAAGGCGATCAGTCCCATCACTTATGGCCTCGCGTGCGGGCTCCGCCCCCGCCGCCGTGGCGCGAGCGGAAGGCGGCGATCGCCGTCGGGTCGATCAGCGCCCCGTCGAGCTCCAAATCCGGCGAGCGGAACCCCAGTTCCTCGAGCACGCGGTAGTGGTCGAGCGTTGACTGACGGTCGACCAGGCCGACGGTCGGCGTCAGGTGGGGGAAGCGGGCCGAGAGCAGGCCCGAGAGGACGCACCCGGTGATGATCCTGGGGTTGTATCCGGCCACGAGCTGGGTCAGGCCGGCCCGCAGCCAGGGCTCGATGTCGTCTGGGACATAGGCGGTGATCGGGAACGGCTCGGGGGCCAGGAGCATGCCCCCCTCGTTGAACAGGACGTCGGCCCGGTCGTCGAGCCGTCGGAGAGCGTGATCCGACCGGAACGCGTGCGGCGCCGAGTCGTCCACGACGATCGTCCCCGGCCTCAGGCGGTCGACGTCGAGGATGTCGGCGACATTGGTGGCGCCGACGATCAGGCTGGCGTCGTAGAGTGCGTCGGGCACCTCGCGACCCGACGCGAGCGTGCGGACCTCGCCGCGATAGCCGAGTTCGTCGACGAGCTCGCGATGCAGGGCCTCGAGCGTGTCCTGCTTCGCATAGACGTCGCAGAGTGTCAGGCACTCGGGATGCGGCAGGCACGAGAGCAGGAGGCGAAGCGTGGCGGCGCCGACCGAGCCGAGTCCCAGGAACCCGACGTGCTCGCCGGCCGGTTCGCGCCCCGCCAGGTCGAGGGCGCGGCGGATCGCCAGCACCACGGCCGAGGTCGTCGTCGCGTGGCCGGTGGTGATCCGCGGCAGGCCGGGGGCGTCGAGGCGGTCCATCAGGAGCCGGCCGTAGTCGCTCGCCGAGGGAAGCAGCCCGGTGAGCGAGACGGTCGTGGCTCCGATGTCGCGTGCGAGCTCGACCGCGGCGGCCAGATCGTCCAGCAGGTCGTCGCGGTCAGCGTAGAGCTGATCCTCGAACCGGGGGATCAGCACGGCGCCGATCCTGCCGAAGGCGGTCTGGCGCACCTCGGTGATCACCGGCCGGCCGCCGCACCAGTCGCGGGTCACGGCCGAGCGGTCCAGGCCCAGCTCGTGGAGCAGGACCGAGGGGAAATACCCCAGCGCGACCGCGTCGACCGGCGCCAGGGTGCCGGAGGCGAACAGCGGCAGGAACGGTCGGGACTCGATCGCCACGCCCTCGGGAAGGTCGGGCGGCGCGGCGTCGAGAACCCAGCGCGCGATCTCGGCCGCCCCGGACGGGACATCCCGCTCACCGGCATCGGCTGAGATTTGCTCGAGGAGCTCGGCCATCGCGGCGATCGTCGGGGCCTGGAAGACCGAGCGGACCGTCACCGGCCGGCCAAGAGCCCCGGTCATGCGCGAGACGAGCTGGACCGACTCGAGCGAATGGCCGCCCAGGTCAAAGAAGTTGTCGTGGATGCCGACGCGCTCGTGCCCCAGGACCTCGGCCCAGATCCGGGCCAGCTCCTCCTCCAGCGGAGTCCGGGGCGCGACGTACTCGCACGCCGGGGCGACCGAGCCGGGGCCGGGATCGGGCAATGCGGAGCGGTCGAGCTTGCCGTTGGGCGACAGCGGCATCGCGTCGAGCGCGACGAACGCCGAGGGGACCATGTACTCGGGGAGCGTCGACTGGAGCCATCGTCGCAGGTCGTCCGGGTCGATTGCGGCGGGCGGCCGGGGCACGACGTGGGCGACGAGCCGGCGGTTTCCCGCGGCATCCTCGCGGGCCGCGACCACCGCGTCGCTGACCGACGGATGCCGTCGCAGCACGGACTCGACCTCGCCAGGCTCGACCCGGAACCCGCGAATCTTGACCTGGTGGTCGACCCGGCCCACGAACTCGAGCTGCCCATCCGGACGCCACCGCGCCCGGTCCCCGGTCCGGAATAGCCGCGCCCCAGGCACCGCGCCAAACGGATCCGGGACGAACCGCGACGCCGTCGCACCCGGACGGCCCAGGTAGCCCAGCGCCACGCCCTCGCCGCCGATGTATAGCTCGCCCGGCAGGCCGGCCGGCACCGGCTCCATCCTCGCGTCGAGCAGGTAGATCCGCGCCCCGGGAATCGGCCGACCGATCGGCAGCTCGGGAAAAGCCCTCTCCTCCGACTGGGCATCGGTCGGCTCGAACGCCGAGGCGATGACGGTGCCCTCGGTCGGCCCGTAGGTATTGATCCAGCGCACCCGATCGCCGCCGATCTGGCGCCATTCGGCGAACCGGCGAGGCGAGACTCGCTCGCCGCCGACGATCACCAGCCGGAGCGGCTCCGGCAACCGCTCGCCGAGCCGCGCCAGCCCTTCCACCCAGGCGTGCCAGTAGACCGTCGGCAGATCCAGCACGGTGATCCGCTCGCGGGCCGACCACTGCGAGAATTCCAACGGCCCAAGCAGCGCCGAGTCATCCCGAAACACGACGGCCGCCCCGCTGATCCAGGCGGGAAACATCTCCTCGATGGCAATGTCGAAGCTCAGCGACGAGAACTGGAGGACGCGGTCATCAGGCGAGAGGCCGAACAGCGACGCGGCGGCGAGCCCGTGGTTGACCAGGCCGCCATGCGAGACGATCACGCCGCGCGGCTCGCCGGTCGTGCCCGAGGTGTAGATGACATAGGCCGAATCGTCGCCGTTCGTGTCGCCGACCGGCCGGCTGGAGGATTGCGATTCGATGAGCGGCCAGTCCGCGTCGATCCGGAGAAGATCCGCACGGGTCGCGGGCCAGCGGCCGGCCAGGGACTCCTGGGTCAGCAGCAGGCCGGCCCCGGCATCCTCGAGCATCGCCGCGATCCGGTCGCCGGGATAATCCGGGTCGAGCGGGACAAACGTGGCGCCGGCCTTGAGTGTACCCAGCAAGCCGACCGCCAGCCCCACCGAGCGGTTCATGCCGATCGCCACGCGATCGCCCCGTCCGATTCCGCGAGCGCTCAGCTCGCGTGCCAGCCGGTTCGCCCGTTCGTCGAGCTGCCGGTAGGTCAGGCAAACGCCGCCCGACTCGACAGCTCGGGCGTCGGGAGTCCGATCGGCCTGGAGCTCGAAGTGGCGGTGGATCGCGACGAACTCGTCCGCAGCGGCGCCAGGCTCTCCTACGCCCATCGCCAGGGTTGTGCGCCGCTCGTCGTCGGACAGGAGCGGCAGCCGGGAGACACGTCGGTCGGGCGATTCGACAAGGCCGCGGAGCAGGACGAGGAACCGCGCGGCCATCCGGGCGACGGTCTCTCCGTCGAACAGGTCGGTATTGTATTCGATCCCGCCGGCGAAGCCCTCGGGAGACTCCTCGAGCGTCAGCGAGAGGTCGAACTTCGCCGTGCCGGTGCCGTCCTCGTCGCCCAGCGGCTCGAAGGTCAGGCCGGCGCCTCCGAGGTCGGGCACTCGATTATTCTGAAGGACAAACATCACCTGGAAAAGCGGCGTACGGCTCGGGTCGCGGGGCGGGTTGATCGCGTCGATCACCAGCTCGAGCGGCAGATCCTGGTGCTCGTAGGCGGCCAGGGCGACGTCGCGCACCCGACCGACGAGCTCCAGCCCGCTCGGATCGTCGGAGAAGTCGGCCCGCAGGGCCAGCATGTTGACGAAGTAGCCGATCAATCCCTCGAGCTCGGACCGATTTCGGTTGGCGATTGGCGAGCCCACGACGATGTCGTGCTGGCCGCTGTATCGGTGCAGCAGGGCCTGCCAGGCGGCCAGGAGGACCATGAACGGCGTCGCCCCCGCACGCCGTCCGAGGGCGTGGATCGACCCGGCGAGGCCGGCGGGGATTGCCAGCGGGTGGAAGGTGCCGCGGGATGTCCGAATCGGCGGCCGCGGCCTGTCGGTCGGCAGCTCGAGCGGGGCGACGCCCGCGAGCTGCCGCGTCCAGTAGTCGCGGAGAGGGGCCGCGTCGTCGCCTGCGAGCCGGGTCCGCTGCCAGACGGCGTAATCGGCGTACTGGATCGGGAGGGGCTCAAGCGGCGACGACCCGCCGCGGCCGAACGCATCGTAGAGCGCGACCAGTTCGCGGGCGGCGACGTCGAGCGACCAGCCGTCGCCGACGATGTGGTGCATGGTCAGCACGATCCCGTGGTCATCGTCGCCCAGGATGAGGACCAGCACCCGGGCCAGCGGCCCGCGCTCCAGGTCGAACGGCCGCAGCGCCTGGCCTCGCGCGAGCCGCCGCGCCTCGGCTTCGCGCGCCCCCGGCGCGAGGTCGCGGAGGTCGACTGTCGTCAAGGGGACGTCCATCGCCTCGGCGATCACCTGCACGGGGCGGCCGTCGTCGGTGCGGAAGGTCGTGCGGAGCACCTCGTGCCGCCGCAGAATCTCGGCGAAGGCCCGCTCGAGGATCTCGAGGTCGAGCGGGCCGCGGACCCGCGACGACAGGGTGATGTGGAACGTCGGCTCGCCCGGCGCGAGCTGCTCGAGGAACCAGAGTGATTGCTGGGCGTGCGAGGCGGGGATCGGCCCGTCGTGACCGGGCGGCCGGGGCGGGGTCACGTCGCGGCCGCCGCCGGTCCGCGTGCGTTCGGCGATCTGGGTCGACAGCGCCGCCACCGTCGGGTTGGCGAACAGCTCGCGGAGCGGCACGTCGAACCCGAAGGTGTCGCGGATCCGCGACATCACCTGCGTGGCGAGCAGCGAGTGGCCGCCAAGGTCGAAGAAGTTGTCGAGGGCCCCCACTCGCTTGACGCCAAGCACCGCGGACCAGACCTCCGCGACGAGCTCCTCGAACGGCCCGCGAGGCGCGACGAAGACAGTCTCGAACGACCGCTGATCGTGGGCCGGCGCGGGGAGCGCCGCACGATCCACCTTGCCGTTGGGCGTCAAGGGCAGCGCATCAAGGACGACGAAGGCCGACGGGATCATCGGCTCGGGCAGCGTGCCCTTGAGGAACCGTCGCAGCTCGGCCGGCTCGGGCCGCGGGCCATCGGGGGTTGGGGTGACGTAGGCGAACAGCCGGCGGTCGTCGGGCCCGTACTCGCGCGGCTCGACGGCGGCCTCGCGGACGGACGGGTGGCGGACGAGCGCGTCCTCGACCTCGTCGGGCTCGACGCGATGGCCGCGGATCTTGACCTGACGGTCCACGCGGCCGAGGTATTCGAGGTTGCCGTCGGGGCGCCAGCGGGCCAGGTCACCGGTGCGGTACATCCGGGCTCCCGGCTCGCGGCCGAAGGGGTCGGGCAGGAAGCGATCGGCCGTCAGGCCGGGGCGCTTCAGGTAGCCGCGGCCCACGCCGGCCCCGCCGATGTGGAGCTCGCCCGCGACGCCGACCGGCACGGGCTGGAGCCGCCGATCCAGGACATAAAGACGCAGCCCCGCGATCGGCCGCCCGATCGGCAGCGAGCCGGCGATCGAGCCCTCGGGCGGGACGCGATAGACGCAGCAGCCGACGACGGTCTCGGTCGGCCCGTACTCGTTGACCAGCTCGGTGCCGGGCGCGTGCCGCCGCCAGGCCGCGACGTGCTCGGCGGTCAGCGGCTCGCCGCCGATGATAAAGGCCCGCGTCCGCCCGGCCAGGTCGTCGGCGCCGAGCTGGTCGCCGAGCGAGCGCAGGTGCGCGGGCGTGATCTTCACCAGGCTGTAGTTCCGCCGCGACCGCAGCGCCGCGGTGAGCTGTTCGATCCCGAGATCCTCGTCGAGCAGGTCCACCCGCCGGCCCGCGACCAGTGGGGCCAGCAGCGACGTGACCGTCAGGTCAAACGAGATCGACGAATGGACCGGTGCCCCCTCGCCCTGGTGCACGGCATAGGCCCGCGTGCACCACGCGAGGTAATTGGCCAGCCCGCGATGGGGGATCATGGCGCCCTTGGGCCGGCCCGTCGAGCCCGACGTGTAGATCACGTAGGCGAGGTTGTCCAGGACCGGCCCGCCGGTGAGGTCGGTCGAGGGGAGCGAGCGGTACGACTCGCGATCACCGTCGAGCGACAGGATCGGGCCGTCAAATCCCGACACGCGGTCGCGAAGCCTGTCCTCGGTCATGAGAACCGCCACGCCGGCGTCGCCCAGCATGTAGGCGATCCGTTCCTCGGGATAGGCCGGGTCGAGCGGGACATACGCCCCGCCAGCCTTCAGGACCGCCAGGAGTGCCGCCAGCATGTCGGCCGAGCGCGAAGCGTAGAGGCCGACGAGGATCTCGGGCCCGACGCCCATCGCTCGCAGGCGACGCGCCAGGCGATTGGCCCGGGCGTTGAGCCGCGAGTAGGTGAGCGCCTCGCCCCCGCCTGCGACGGCGACGGCGACGGCGATGGACTCGGGCGCACGCTTGGCCTGGGCCTCGATCCAGCGGTGGACGCAGCGCAACCTCGCCGGCGCCCGGTGGGTCGTCTCCTGGGGTCGCCACGGCGGGACCTCGGGTGCCAGTCGGCCCAGTCCGGGCCGGGTCGTTCTACTCATCGTTCGCGAGCTCGCTCGGGGAAAGTTGGTCCAGCAAGGCGTCGAGCTCGGCGTCGTCCGCCGCGTCGAAGCCCGCCGGCAGGTCGTCGAGCCCGGACGCGCCCCAGCCGTCGAGCAAGCTCCGCCGCTCCTCGTCGGTGAGCATCGGCAGGGCGCCGACCGCCAGGTCGGGCTTCGCGACGATCCCCTCGAGCAGGATGCGGTAGTGGGCCAGCATGCGGTCGACCGTGGCGGGCTCGAACAGGTCGGAGCTGTACTCCATCGTCAGCTTGAGGCCCTTGGGGACCTCGCTGGCGAAGAGGGTCAGCTCGAATTTGGACGTCCCGCTCGGGGAGTCCAGGGGGGTCAGGTTCATCTCGGGCGATCGGAGCGAGGGGAGCGGGGCGTTCTGGAGCGCGAACATCACCTGGAATAGCGGCGAGCGGCCCGAGTCGCGGTCGGGATGCATCACCGTGACGAGCTTTTCGAAGGGCAGTTCCTGGTGGGCATAGGCCCCGAGCGCCACGCGCCGCACCCGGCCGAGCAGGTCGCGGAAACCAGGATCGCCCGAGAGGTCGCCGCGCAGGACCAGCGTGTTCACGAAGAACCCGATCAGGTTCTCGAGCTCGGGCCGGGTGCGCCCGGCGATCGGCGAGCCCACCGCGATGTCCTCCTGCCCCGAGTAGCGATGCAAGAGCACCTGAAATGCCGCGAGCAGCGTCATGTAGAGCGTGGCGCCCTCCTCGCGGCTGATCGCCCGCAGTGCGTCGAGCGTGGCGCGAGGGACGGTCGCCGTCCGCTCGCCGCCGCGTCCGCTCGGCACGGCCGGCCGGGGACGATCGGTCGGCAGCTCGAGCGGTGCGACGCCCGCGAGCTGCTCCGACCAGTAATCGAGCTGCTCGCGCAGCACCTCGCCGGCCAGCCAGCCGCGCTGCCAGGCGGCATAGTCGGCGTACTGGATCGCCGGCTCGGCCAGCGGCGACGGCTCGCCGCGGTGGAACGACTCGTAGAGCGCCGAGACCTCGCGGATCAGGACGCCCAGCGACCAGCCGTCGCTGACGATGTGGTGCATCGTCACCTGGACGACGTGCTCGCGCTCGCCCAGGCGGATCAGGCCGGCGCGGACGAGCGGCCCGCGCGTCAGGTCGAAGGGCCGCGCGGCCTCCTCGCGTATCCGCGCCAGGGCGCGGTCGTGCCGTTCGGGCGCGAGCAGGCCCGAGAGATCCTCGACTTCTAGGGGCAGTTCCATCGCCTCGGAGATGACCTGCCTCGGCACGCCCCCCTCGTCGAGGAACCGGGTCCGGAGGATCTCGTGGCGGCGCACGATCTCGGCGAGCGCGAGGCGCAGCGCGTCGACGTCGAGCTCGCCCTCGAGCCGCACGGCCGTCGGGATGTTATAGGCGGGGCTCCCCGGCTCGAGCTGGTCGAGGAACCAGAGCCGCTGCTGCGCGAACGACGCCGGGATCGGCCCGCCCCGGTCGACTCGCTCGATCGGCGGGGCCGGCGATGTGTCCCCGTCGGCGAGTCCCGCCTCGACGAGGCGCGCCAGCCGCGAGAGCGTGGGCTTCTCGATGAAGTCTTTCAGGGGAGCTTCGACGTCGAACAGGCCTCGGACGCGTGCCAGGAGCTGGATGGCCATCAGCGAGTGGCCGCCCCGCTCGAAGAAGTTGTCGTGTGCGCCGATCCGCTCGCCGCCGAGCAATTCGGCCCAGACCTCGGCCAGGGCCTCCTCGATCGGCCCGCGGGGCGGGAGGAAGTCGCCCCCCTCGGCCAGCCGGGCCTTTGCGGGCTCGGGCAGCGCGTTGCGGTCGAGCTTGCCGCTGGGGGTGCGCGGCATCTCCTCCAGCACGACGAAGGCCGACGGGACCATGTACTCGGGGAGCCGGCCGGCCAGCCATTGCCTCAGGTCGGCCGACGAGGGCGAGCCTCCGGCCTCGGCTCGGGGGACGAGGTAGGCGGCGAGGCTCAGCTCGCCGGTCGTGTCCGGCCGCGCCGCGACGGCCGCCTCGTGGACGATCGGGTGCGAGGACAGCGCCGATTCGATCTCGCCCAGCTCGACGCGGAACCCGCGGATCTTGACCTGGTGGTCGACGCGTCCCAGGCATTCGAGCGTCCCGTCGGGGCGCCAGCGGGCCAGGTCGCCGGTGCGATAGAGCCGCGCTCCGGGCTCCTGGCCCAGCGGGTCGGGGATGAACCGCTCGGCCGTCAAAGCCGCGCGGCCGAGATAGCCGCGCGCCAGACCGAGCCCGCCGATATAGAGCTCGCCGGTGACGCCCACGGGCGCCGGGCGCAGCCGCCGGTCGAGGACGTGGAACCGCGTCTCGGCGATCGGCCGGCCGATGGAGATCGGCCCCTCGCCCGGTTCGGCCCGCCACGCCGACGACCAGACGGTCGTCTCGGTCGGGCCGTAGAGGTTCCACAGCGCATCGCCCTTGTCGAGCAGCCGGTCGGCCAGGGCGCGGGGCATCGCCTCGCCGCCGCAGAGCATCGTCAGGCCCGGCTTGCCCGGCCAGCCCGCCTCCAGCAGCATCCGCCAGGTGGCCGGGGTCGCCTGGAGGAACGTCACGCCCGGCGCCTCGAGCCGCTCCATCAACCGCTTGCCGTCGCCCGCGACGTCCCGCTCGACCAGCTCGATCCTTCCGCCCGCGACCAGCGGGAGGAACAGCTCGAGCGCCGCGATGTCGAACGACAGGGTCGTCACCGCCAGCAGGGCGTCATCTTCCTTGAACCCGATCAGCCCGCGCATCGACGCCAGCAGGTTCGCCAGCGCCCGATGCGGGACCTGGACCCCCTTGGGCCGACCGGTCGAGCCCGACGTGTAGATGACATAGGCCAGGTTCAGCGGCCCCGCGCCGTCTTCGAGGTTCGACGGGTCCTCACGCCCGATCGCCTCGCGATCGGCGTCGAGCCGGACCACCCGCGATTGGCCGGCGGGGATCGTCCCCACGACGGCGTCCTCGGTGACGACGACCGCGGCGCCGGAATCCTCGAGCATGTAGGCGAGCCGATCGGCCGGATAGGCCGGGTCGAGCGGGACATACGCCCCGCCCGCCTTGAGGATCCCGAGGAGCGCCACGAGCATGTCGGGCGTCCGGGACGTGCACACGCCGACGAGGACATCGGGGCGCACGCCCAGCGCGCGGAGGTGCCGCGCCAGGCGATTGGCGCCGTCGTTGAGCTCGCGATAGCTGAGCGATCGCAGGCCGTCGGCGACAGCCGTCACGTCGGGGGAATCCGCCGCTCGGGCTTCGAACCACCGATGGACCAGTCCCGGGCCCGATTCTCTCGCCGCGGCCTTCTCGCGCAGCAGCCGTGCGACGAGCGCTCGCTTCTCGTCCAGCGTCAGCTCAACACGCGGTTTCCTCAACGTGCTCATCCCTCGTTCCTCCTCCCGTCCGATGCCGCCTCTTCGGGTGTCCCGTCCGTTCCGTTTCGTTCAGCCCAGCCGGTCGATGAGCACGTCGAGCTCGTCCTCGCCCATCCGGTTGATGTCACGCACGCTGAGGTCCCAGCCGGGTGATCCGTCCGGGCGGCCCCAGCCCTCGACGGCGTCGTGACCCTCGGGGACAACGAGCAGGTGCAGGTCGGCCAGCGGACGGTCGGGTCCCTCGACGACAGCCCGCAGCAGCGTCCGGAGTTGCCCCAGTGCCCGCGCGATCGCGTCGGGCGGGAACCGCCGCGCGTCGTGGTCGATCCGGAGCCGCAGGGAGGGACCGGGCAGCGCGGTCAGGGCGAGCGGGAAATGCGTCCGCTCGTCGTAGCGCGGCCGCTCCACGCCCAGCCGGTCGGCGCGCTCCCGCAGGTCGTCGACGAAAGGCAAGTTCTGGACCGTCACGATGCTCTCGAACAGGGGCAGGCCGGGCAGGACGTCGCTCCAGCGCTGGACCTGCGCCAGCGCGACGGACTCGAACTGCCGCAGCTCGACCAGGCGCTCCTGGAGCCGGGCGAGCCAGACGGCGGCCGGCGCCGACTCGTCGACTGCAACTCGCAGCGGCAACGTGTTGATGAAGAGCCCCACCATGTCCTCGACGCCCGACAGCTCGGGCGGCCGGCCGGACACCGTGACGCCGAAGACCACGTCCGGCCGCCCGCTCAGGCGGGCCAGGAGCAGGCCCCAGGCCCCATACAGGATCGCGCCGAGCGTCAGCCGTCGTGTCCGCGACAGCTCGCCGATCGCGGAGGTCAGCTCGGGCCCGAGGTCGATCTCGCGAGCGTTCGAGGTTGCGAACGCGCCGGCCGGCCCGGGCTCGACCGTGCCATCCAGGCCGAGGGGCGTGGGCGAGGTGAAGCCCGCGAGTGTCCGCCGCCAGTAGGCTTCCGCCCCGGCGTCGGCCGGGTCGCGCCGGAGCAGCCAGGCGACATAATCGCGGTAGGGGCGTCGCGGCACGTCGCGCGGCTCCTCGCCGCGGCGGAGCGACTCGTGGAGGTCGAGCGCCTCGTGCAGCAACACCGAGAGGCACCAGCCGTCGAGGGCCGCGTGGTGGAAGCTCCAGACAAGCTCGTGAGCCTGCTCGCCCGTGCGAACCAGCGTCAGCCGCGAGAGCGGCGGGATCGCCGGGTCGAACCCCGCGCGGCGATCCTCGGTGAGGAATCGCGCCAGTCGGTCGCCGCGAGCTGTCTCGTCCAGCCCGCGCCAGTCGTGGTACTCGACCAGCGGAGCCACGCCGCGATGGATCACCTGGTAAGGATGTCCGTCCTCGGTCCAGTGGATCGAGCAGCGGAGCATCGGATGGCGCTCGATCAGCCGGTGCCACGCCTGTCGCAAGGCGCCCAGGTCCAGCTCGCCCCGGAGCCCGCAGACAAATTGCTCGACGTAATGGCCGGCCTCGGGGTCGAGCAGGGTGTGGAAGAGCATGCCCTGCTGGACCGGCGTGAGCGGGAAGGCGTCCTCGACCGCGCCGCCCTCAACGGCGTGGCGATCGAGCGCGTGGCGATCGAGCCAGGCGGGCAGCAGCGAGAACGGAACCGTGGCGAGGGTCGCGCGCTCCGGGACGGACCTCTGCCCCGCCAGCGATGCCGCCAGCCCGGCGATCGTCGGCGTGCGGAACAACTGCGCCGGCTCGAGGATCAATCCTTCCTGGCGGGCCCGGGCGACGAGGCGAATGCCCAGGATCGAGTCGACGCCGATCTCGAAGAAGTTCTCATGGATGCCGACGCGCTCGCGACCCAGCAGCTCGGCGGCGATCCGCGCGAGGGCCGCCTCGGCCTCGCTGCGCGGCGCCGCGAGGTCGAGGGCGTCGACGGCCGCCGACTCGGCGGGAGCGGGCAGCGCCGCACGGTCGACCTTGCCGTTGGATGAGAGCGGCACCGACGGGATCGCGACGAACCACGACGGGATCATGGCCTCTGGGAGACGGTCCCTCAGCCAGAGCCTCAGCTCGGCCGCCTCGAGCGCGCCCGACCCGGCCGGGATGAGGTAGGCGGCCAGCCGCCGCCCGCCTCGCGGGTCCTCGCGGGGCACCACGAGCGCCTGCCCGACGGCCGGGTGCCGGGCCAGGGCGGCCTCGACCTCGCCCGGCTCGATCCGGACGCCGCCGATCTTGACCTGGCCGTCCACGCGGCCGAGCAGCTCGAGCAGGCCGTCGCCTGTCCAGCGCGCGCGGTCGCCCGTGGCGTACATCCGCCCGCCGGGCTCGCCGAACGGGTCGGGGACGAACCGCAGGGCGGTCTGTCGCGGGTCGCCCACATAGCCGCGGCCGACCCCCGCGCCGCCGATGAACAGCTCACCCTCCACCCCCGGCGGCACCGGATTGTGCCGGCCGTCGAGCACATACGCCCGCGCCCGGCCGATCGGGTGCCCGATCGGCGCCGGCGCCTCGTCGGGTCGAGAGGCACCTGGATCGTCGGCCATGTTGTAGCAGGCGCTGTCCACGGTCGTCTCGGTCAGCCCGTACGAGTTCACCACGCGCGCCCCGCGGCCCAGCAGCCGGCCGACCCGCCGGAGTAGCCCCATCCGCACGGAATCCGAGCCGACAGCCAGGATCCGCATCGGCAGGCCGGCCGTGTCGCCCGATCGCTCGAGCTCCTCGGCCAGCGCCTCCGCCAGTGCGGGCACCAGCTCGACGAAATCGATCCGGTGCCGCCGAAGGTGATGCGCGAGCGCAGCCGGGTCGAGCCGGACTTCGCGCGGGCAGGCCACGAGGACGCCTCCGGTCGTCAGCGCGCGAACCCAGTCGCCCGCGAACACGTCGAACGCGAACGGCGCCGCCTGGAGATGCCGGCGGGTCGATCCCCTCAGGTCGTACAGCCGCTCCCAGGCCGTGGCCAGGGACGCCAGGGCACGACGGCTCACCATCACGCCCTTCGGCCGGCCTGTGGTGCCTGAGGTGAACACCACATACGCGAGATTGTCGGCGGAGGCACGAGGCTCGGGGTCGCCGGGGTCGATTCCGGGATGCTCCTCGATCAGTCGATCCACCAGGACAACCGAGTCGGCGCCGAACGACGCGGCACGATCGGCGGCCAGCGCGTCGGCCAGCAGCAGCCGCGCACCCGAGTCCGCGAACGTCGCCACGAGCCGCTCGCCGGGATGATCGGGGTCGAGCGGGACGTAGGCGCCTCCCGCCTTCAGCACGCCGAGCACCGCGGCGAGCCGCAGCGTCCACCCTTCGAGGAACAGCCCCACGACCGACTCGGGGCCGGCGCCCCGCGCGATCAGCTCGCGAGCGATGAGGTTGGCCCGACGGTTCAGCTCGCCGTAGGAGAGGGTTTCCTCATCCGCGACGAGCGCCGGTGCCCGCGGCGCGGCGGCAGCCTCGCGCTCGAACCGTTCCACCACGCCCGGCTGGTCGGGTGGGATCGCCGGGCCGCTCGACCACCACTCCAGCAATCGAGTCCGCTCGCCCGGGTCGATCAGCGGCAGGTCGCCGATCTTCCGCGTCGGATCGTCCACGATGGCCGCCAGCACGCCGCGGAAGCCGGCGGCCATCCGCTCGATCGTCGCGTCGTGGAACAGGTCGGTGCTGCACTCCCACACCAGCCGCAGGCAGTCGCCGTCGCGTGCGGTCACCACCGTCAGCTCGTAAAGCGCCGTGCCGCGATCCAGCTCGACCGAGTCGACCGCGAATCCGTGGAGGTCCAGCTTGGCGCCGGCGATGCCGAGCACGAACGGGGTGAGCCCGCGGTCGTCGAGCCGCTGCGATCGCTGGTGCGCGTACATCACCTGGATGATCGGCGGACGGCCGGGGTCGATCTCCTCGCGCATGCGGTCGATCATCAGGCTGAACGGGAACTCCTGGTGCTCGAGCGCCCCGGCGACGGTCCGCTTCGCGCGGGCCAGGAATTCCTCGAACGTCGGATTGCCGGCGAGAGACGCCCGCATCGGCAGCATGTTGACGCAGTAGCCCACCAGCCCCTCGTCGCCGGCCCGGGTGCGCCCCGCGGACGGCGTGCCGACGATGACGTCGTCCTGCCCCGCATGACGCGCCAGGAAGACCTGGAGGGCTGCCAGAAGCGTGGCGTACAGGCTGGCACCATTGGCCTCGGCCAGCGCCACGACCCGGGCCGTGAAGGCCGGGTCGAGCCGGTCGTGAATCGTGCGCCCGCCCTCGCCGCGAGCCGACTTCCTCGGCCGGTCGACCGGCAGGTCGAGGACTGGCAGGCGTCCGCCAAGTTGATCGCGCCAGTACGACCAGGACCGTTCGCCGTCCGGCCCGGCCGCGAACTCCTCCTGGCGCCGGACGAAGTCGGCGAATGAGGCCGGCGGCGGCCATTCCGTTCGGGCTCCCGCCTGCTCCTCGAGGTACGCGCGCCCCAGCTCGTCGAGGAACACGGCCGTCGAGTGAAAATCGGCGATGATGTGGTGGAAGACGGGCAGGAGGAACGTGCGCGTCCCCGGGCTTCGGAGCACGTGGAAGCGGAAGAGCGGACCGTTCTGGAGGTTGAACCCGTCGCGGAAGTGCTCGGCGAGGCGCGCCGGGATCGCGCCGCGCTCGATCGTCGATGAGTCCTCCACCACCAGCCACTCGGCCTCACGCGCCTCGAAGTCCCGCATCTCGACGATGCGGAGAGCCGAAGCGTCGTCGAAGGTCGGGAACGTGCTTCGGAGCGCCTCGTGGCGCGCGACCACGCGGCGCAGGGCGCGGCGGAACGCCTCGAGGTCGACGTCCAGCTCGATCGATCCCGCGCCCCCGATGTGATACGCCGCACCCGTTCTGGCGTACTGATGCGCGTACCAGAGCATCCTCTGCCCGTGCGACGGACGGCGCTCGACGGCCGGCAGCTCGTCGCCGGACAGTTTGTCGTCCACGATCGAGCCGCGCGGGCCGACCCCCTCGCCCAGGCGTGCGGCCAGCGACCGGATCGTCGCGTCCTCGACAAGCGCTGAGAATGGGAGATTCGTCCCGTAGTCGCGATCGAGATCCTGCTTCAGCTCCATCGCCGTGATCGAGTCGAGGCCCATCGCGAGCAGCGACCGGTCCAGCTCGACCTGCCCGGCCTCGACGCCCAGGAAGCCGGCGATCCGATCGCGCACGTCCGCGACCAGGTCGTCCGAGCCCGAAAGATGGGGCGCGGGCGCCGGAGCATCCGCGACCACGACGCTGTCGCGGCGAGGCTCCGGCGGCTCGAGCCAGAATCGCTGGCGGCGCCAGGGGTACTTCGGGAGGCGGACATGGTTTCCTCGCGGCGACACCCGCGACCAGTCGAGGTCGAGGCCCGCGGCATAGAGCGACCCCGCCGCCCTCCGGAGCGACTCGAGCCCCCGGTCCGTCGGATGCGTCGCGGCGATGATCCGCGGCGATTCGGCGGACCGACCAGCCGAGGCGCGGATCAGCTCGCGGATACCCGGCCCGCTGCCGAGCAGGAGGAAGACGTCGTGTCCGGACGAGGCCCGGCGCGCGATCTCTTCCGCCAGCCGTTCAGGGTCCGCGGCATTCGCGCCCGAATCGCGGCTCGTGACGATCCTCGCCGCGTCGTCGAGTCCCAGCCGCCCGGACAGGGACTCGGCGGCGATCGCGCCGCTGCCCACGCCGACGATGGCCCCGGGCTCGATCCCCCACGTTCGCCAGAGCGCCGCGAGCGCGACCTGCATGGCGAGGCCCAGTCCGAGCCGGCCCTCCGGCGAATCCAGCCGCGGCGATCCCTCGCGCGCCTCGAGCTCCGCGAGCGGCGACCAGCCGAGCGCGCGACCAAGAGCCAGGTCGCAGCGGGCGAACGCCGCGCGGAACTCGGGCTCGCGGCGGATCAACTCGCGAACGGCTTGCCGGCTGACGGCCGGCCCGTCCGGCAGCACGAAAACCGGCCCGGGGCGCAGCCCGGGCTCGCGCCGGCCCTCCATGACCGAGACGTGCGGCTCGCCGATCAAAAACGCGCTGAGGGCGCCCTGCGCCTCGTCGCGATCCGCGGCCACCAGGGCCACGCGACAGTCCAGATGCCCCCGCCGTGCCCCCGCGGAATGGGCCAGGTCGCCCAGGCGGATCGCCTCCGAGCCCGCGAGCAGTTCGCGGTATGACCGGCAGAGCTTCTCGAGCGCGTCGGGATCGCGCGCCGAGATCGGGATGACGACGTCCTCCGCGTCCGCATCCACCCCGGCCGGCGACAGCTCGGCGGCAACTCGGGCTCGAGGCGCCTCCTCGAGGATCAGATGCGCATTCGTACCCCCGAAGCCGAAGGAGCTGACCCCCGCGCGGGCTGGGCCCTCGGTCGCCGGCCACGGCTGGAGCGCGGTGGCGACCTGGAGCGGCGAGCCGGCGAGATCGGCGTGCGGATTCGGGCGGGTGTAGTGCAGGCTGGCCGGGATCGTTCGATGATGGATTGCCAGCGCGGCCTTGATCAGTCCGCCCACGCCCGCCGCGGCCTCGAGGTGGCCGATGTTGGTCTTTGCCGAGCCGATCAGGCAGGGGCGGTCGTCGCGCCGGCTCTCGCCGAGCACGGCGCCGAGCGCCGACAGTTCGATGGGATCGCCCAGCGGCGTCCCGGTTCCGTGGGCCTCGACATAATCGACCTGCCCGGGCTGAATCCCCGCGTGCCGGCAGGCCGCGCGCAGGACGGCCTCCTGGGCCGCTCGATTGGGCGCGGTGAGTCCAATGGTGCGCCCGTCCTGGTTGACCGCGCCGCCCCGGATAACCGCATAGATCGGGTCGCCGTCGGCCAGCGCGCGAGACAGCGGCTTCAGGACCACTAGCCCGGCCCCCTCGCCGCGGACATAGCCGTTGGCGCTCGCGTCGAAGGCGCGGCAGCAGCCGTCCGGCGAGAGGAAACGGCCCTGAGCGAGCGCCGCGAACACGCGAGGGTCGAGCAACAGGTTCACGCCGCCGGCGATCGCGACCTCGGTCTCGCCGTCGCGCAGGCTCCGGCAGGCCATGTGGATGGCGACCAGCGACGACGAGCAGGCCGTGTCGATCGCCAGGCTCGGGCCGCAGAAGTCGAAGAAGTGAGAGATCCGGTTCGCCGCGATGCACCCTGCGTTGCCGATGATATGGTGGCCGGCGAGCCCGCCGCGATGCATCGAGTTCCGCAGGGCGTAATCGCCGGTCGAGATGCCGATGAACACCCCGACGGCCCCCCCCGCCAGCCGCTCGGGTGCCTGGCCCGCGTCCTCGATCGCCTCCCAGGCGACCTCGAGCAGCATCCTTTGCTGGGGATCGATGTCCACGGCCTCGCGGGGCGTGATGCCGAAGAACCCGGCGTCGAAGTGGTCGGCGTCGCGCACGAAGCCGCCGCGGCGGGAGAAATCGAGTCCGCGCAGCTCGGCCTCGGTCCACCGCCCGGGCGGGACCTCGCCGATCGCGTCGGCCCCCGAGCGCAGCAGCTCCCAGTACGCCGTCGGCCCGTCGGCGCCGGGGAACCGGCAGCCAATCCCGATGATCGCGATCGGCTCGCGTCCAGGCGTGGCAAGCGGCTCCGCCGGCTCCCGCGCGACTGGCGTACCTGTCGCCATCGCCGCCGCCGGCTCGTCCGCAAGGAAGGCGGCCAGCGTCTCGATCGTGGGGTGATCGTACACCAGAGTCGCCGGCAAGGAACGGCCGAGCCACTCCTCCAGCTCGGCCGCCAGCCGGACCGCGCGGAGCGAGCCAATTCCGAAGCTCGCCAGCGGCGCCCGGACGTCCACTTCCTCGGGTCGCACGCCCAGCGGGCCAGCGATCCTCGCGGCCAGCCAGGCGCCGATCTCCAGGCACCTTGGCGAGCCAGCCGCCGGCACATCGTCGCGGCCCGATGCAAGCGACAGCTCCCGCGGCGCGGCCTCGTCGCCGGGAGCTTCCTCCGCGTCGAAGTCAGCCATCGTCCATTGCGCCACCGTCTCGAGCGTACCGGCGAGGAATGCCTCGCGGCAGGCGTGTCGACGGACCTTACCGCTGGAGGTCCGGGGCAGGCTCGCCGGCCGGAGCAGCCGGATCGCGGCGACCTCCGCCTCAACGGCCTCGGCGACGGCGCCACGGATGGCCGCGAAAATCTCCTCGGGCGATGCGCCCGCCAGGCGCCGTTCGGCCTCGGCAACAATCGACAGCCGCTCCTGGCCACCCTGCTCGATCGCAAAGGCCGCCGTGCCGTCGGGCCGGAGCGCCGGATGACACCGGCCGGCGGCCCACTCGACGTCCTGCGGGTAGACGTTCCGCCCGCGCAGAACGATCAGGTCCTTGATCCGGCCGGTCACGTACAGCTCGCCGTCGCGCAGGAAACCGAGGTCGCCCGTGCGGAGGAACGTCTGTCCCTCGTGGCCCGCCCGCCGGGCCTCCATCACCCGCGCGGTGTCCTCGGGCCGGTTCCAGTAGCCGGCGGCGACGCTCGGCCCCGAGATCCACACCTCGCCGACGCGGCCCTCGGCGGCCGGCCGGTCGTCGACCGGGTCAACGACCGCGACGATGTGCCCCTCGACGACCCGACCGCTGGCGGCCAGTCGCGTGCAACGCGCGGGTTCCATCGCCCCGGCGGCCTCGCCGCGCGCAAGCGCCTGTGCGTCGACCGCGAGGATCGACGCGCCTCGCCCAGGTGCCTGGCGATGGCCGCAGACCATCAGCGTGGCCTCGGCCAGGCCGTAGCAGGGCAGGAACGCCTCGCGCCGGAAGCCGGCCGGCGCGAACGCCTCGGCGAAGCGGTCGAGCGTCTCGGCCCGGATCGGCTCGGCCCCGTTGAAGGCCACCCGCCAACGGCTCAGGTCGAGCGCCGCGCGCTGCTCCGGCGTCGTCCGCTCGATGCAGAGCTCAAACGCGAAGTTCGGCGCCCCGCTGATCGACGCGCCCGTCCGGTCGATCGCCTCGAGCCACCGCAGCGGCCGCTGGAGGAACGAGACGGGCGACAGCAGCGTCATCGCACCGCCGCAGTAAAGCGTCTGGATCACGCCGCCGATCAGCCCCATGTCGTGGAACAGCGGCAGCCACGACACGCCGCGCTCGCCGGGGCTCGAGCCGAAGACCGACTGGATCGCGGCCGAGTTGGCCATGAGGTTGCCGTGCGTGATCATCACGCCCCGCGGCGCGGCGGTCGAGCCCGACGTGTATTGCAGAAAGGCCAGCGAGTCGGCCGAGACACCGGGATCGACCCAGCGCGCGGCCAGATCGTCGATGCCCAGGCCGTCGGCCTCCTCGCCCGGGTCGGTGAAGAGGAGATCGGCTCCCGCGAGCCCCCCCAGCCTGGCCGTCCAGCGCCCGGCCTCGCGTCCGAGCGACGAGCAGGTCAGCACCGCGGCCGGCCGGGCATCCTCGACGATCGCCGCCAGGCGGTCCATCGGCCGGTTGGGCCGCGGCGGGTAGGCCGGCACCGCGATCACGCCGGCATGGACGCAGCCGAAGAATCCCGCGAGGAACTCGAGCCCGGGCGGGAAGACCAGAAGCGCCGTCCGCCCGGTCAGGCCGCGCGCCTGAAGCCGGGCCGCGATCGACCTCGCCCGGCGATCGAGTTCGCCGCGCGACAGGACGACCGCACCGGTCGTTTCGCCGTCGGGCAAGTAGGAGAAGAGCTCCGCTTCGTGCCCCTCGCTCGCTCGGCGGAGCAGCAGAGCGACGAGGTTGTCCGCGTCGTCGCCCTTCTCTTCGGGTCGCTGCTCCATGAGATCACCCGGCCTCGTCCATCCGCTTCCGAAGGCTGAGCGGCCGCATGTCCGTCCAGACCTCCTCGATATACGCCAGGCACTCCTCCTTCGGTCCCTCCCGGCCCGCGTCCTCCCAGCCCGGCGGATTCTCCCGGTCGGCGAACCAGATCGAATACTGCATCTCGTGGTTCACCACCACCTTGTATGTCCCCGGATCGTCGCCCGTCATCGGCATCCTCCCCCTGAGGATGGCGGGCCCCACCGGGCGCGGGGATTCCCCTCGCCTCCGCTGCGCGGCGGGCCGTCGCCTGGTTTCCATGGGTGTCTCATGATGAAATCGCTCGTTCGACGTGTGCAATTTGGAGACCAATTAAAGCCCCGAAATCCCGCAGAAGTGATCCTCAGATCATCCTTGCAATCGAGACAAGCTATGCTTGGATTGAGCCGAGAATTCGGGACATGCCGGCAGGCGCGGGAATGCGACGGATCGCCCGTCACGGGGAGATGGCCTGCCGGCTGGAGTGGGGGAGGAGTTCCGGCGCCAACTTGCGCGGTGGAAGGCCTCAACCCCGGCACGAGGTTGCATTACCGCGGCTCAATCCGGACCGACGCGGGCGCACACCGAACATTAGCGATCACCCCTGCGAGAGCGACCACGGCCCGGCGGCTATTCGTCATGTCAGAGAGCGCCGGCGGGCAGTTGTTCCGAGCCCACGCGCCGGAGTCACACGTCGTTGAACGAAGCCTCTTCCGAGTCCGTCCGCGAGGGACGGAGGTACCGTCGTACGAACAGTCCGGCCTTGGAGACGAAGGCATCCGTGACTGGAGAGACATCGGACCTTCCCACACTTAGCAATCGTCTCTCTGCAATACAAGGGCCTCGTGGCAAAATCTTTTGGATGGGGTGATTCTTTGGTCTGGGTGAATTAAAGGGCCGCGGGCAAAGCAGCCGGAGGTGTGTCGGTCTTTGGCGCGGACGTCTGGAGAGGATGGTCAGGAATCCGGCCGCCCAGGGGCGGACACCGCGCAAAAAAAAGCCGCAACCCCTGGTGGGATTGCGGCTTGGAGAAAAGCCGCCTCAGGGACTCGAACCCTGGACCTATGCTTTACGAAGACGTAAATGTCTGTAACGGCCAGAACTTAAAGGCGGAATTCTCCGGTGGTTAGGCCCGATTCCCGGGGCGTCGGCGGGATTTCCCAGGCGCGGGCATCGGGGCCGTCCTATCTCACCCTCCGGCGGGCATCGGTGCCCGCGTCATGGCCCCTCCCGGAGACCGCCCATGTCCCGCTCCGTCCCCCTCGACCAGGTTGCCGCCGAGCTTCTCGCCATCTATCAGGTCGCACGGCGCCCCTCGACCGTGCGGAAACTCCGTCACATTTTGTCCAGATTGCAGGCCACCGTGGCCCCCGAGGGGCAGGTCCCCACGTCCCAGGACCTGACCACCGCCGGCATTGCCCGCTATCTGGCCCTGGCTTGCCCCCGGTGCTCGCCGAACACGGTCCGCGGCCATCTGGGCTACATCCGCGCGATCGCCTCCTACGCGGCCGAGGAGGGGCTCCTGGACCGGCCGCCGAACTTCCGCCGGCTGATGCCCCAGCGGGTCAAGCCCCGCGGCGGCCGCCACCTGACCGCCGACCAGGTCGCCCGGCTCCTCGAGCACCTCGCCGGGCGTCGGGCCCGGAGCTGGAAGGACCGCCGGCTCGAGGCCCTGGTCGCGACCGCGGCCTATGCGGGGCTCCGCGCCTCCGAGCTGCTCTGGCTCCGCGTGGAGGACGTGGACCTGGCCGGGCGGATCCTCCGGGTGGACCCGCACCCGGCCCGGGGGCTCAAGACGGAGGAGTCCGAGCAGCCCGTCCCGATCGCCGCCGAGCTGGCCCCGATCCTCGAGGCGTGGCTCCCCTGGACGGGCGGTTCGACCTGGTTCAACCCGGGCCTCGGCGGCCGCGGGCCCTGGGTCGGGGGACGCCCCGGCTGCCGGCCGGTCGACGCCCTGGCCGACGCCGCCGCGGCGTGCGGGCTCGGCCGGGTGACCTGGCAGACCCTTCGCCGGAGCTGGGGCACCCACGCCGCCAGCCGGTGGGGCCTGACGGATCCGGAGATCCAGGCCGTCCTCCGGCACGCCAACCCTGAGACCTGCCGGCGGCATTACCGCGAGGTGGACCTGGCCAACCTCCGCGGCATCGCGGCCCGGGTCAGCTATCGTGCGACGGGATGAGCGCGCATGAAAAACCCCGGCGGCACCGCGCCGCCGGGGAAAACGATCTGCACCAGACCGGACCGCCGGACTATACCGGGCCGACTGGGGCCTCGCAAGGCCGGCCGGCCCACGCGCGGAGCCGGGCCAGGGCGTCGCGGTGGATCTGCCGGACCCGCTCACGGGAGAGGCCCAGGTGCCGCGCGATCAGCGCGGAGGGCCGGGCCGCGGTCCGGGCCGGGGCGCCCTCGAGGCCCGGGACCGGGTCGAGGCCGTACCAGAGGCGGACGACGGCCCGCTCGCGGGGCCCGAGCCGGTCCAGGAGGGGGCCCAGGAGTCCCGCCGCCTCGGCGAGCTCGGCGGCGTCGGCCGGGGGCTCGGGGGCCGCGACCTGGTCGTCGTCATCGAGCGGCCCGGCCGCCGTCGGCCGGCAGGCCCGGCTGTCGCCGTGGCTCGCGATCGCGTAATAGGCCCAGCGGATCAGGTAGGAGCTGAGCCGCATGCCCCGGGCCGGGTCGTAGCGCGGGATCGCGAGGTAGAGCGCCAGCCAGCCCTCGGCCTCCAGGTCCTCGCGGTAAGGCAGATGCCAGGGACACCGCCGGAGGTAGCGGCCGACGGCGGCGCGGGCGCAGTGCCGCCACCGCCCGGCCAGGGCGTGATGGGCCTCGCGGTCGCCGGCCTGGGCGAGCCGGACGAGCTCGAGGTCCTCGGGGGCGATCGTCACGGGGGCGGGCCGCCGCAGCAGCCGCCGGCGGCCGGAGGGGCGGCGTCGCCGTAGGAGACCGGCGGCCCCGGAGACTCGGGCACCTCGCCGCGGGCCAGGCGGACGACCAGCCGACGATAGGCGTCGCGCTGCTCGTGGTCCGAATTGCCGTCGTCGCAGAGCTGGCGATAGCGCCAGGCGTGGGGATGGCTGGCGATTGCGGCCAGGGCCTCGTCGTGGATCATGCCGTCACTCCGTGACGGTCGAGCCGTCGGCGAAGGACGCCGACAGCCCGATCGGACACGTCGGCGTCGAGTCGCTGTAGCGGAAGCCGGTGGCAAAATAGTAGAGCGACGCGGTAGGTCCCGCGGACCAACTGAATTGCACCGTAAAGCCCGAGTCCTGCCAGGTCCCGCTCCCGTTCAGGGTTAGCGTGCCCGCGGGGCCCGTATAGTGGAGCGTGCCCGCGGCCGGCTGGAGGCAGGACGCGATGCACCCGTAGCCGGTGGCGGCGACGAGGGGGAGAGAGTTATAGACGGTGCGGGACGAGGTGAGCGAAACTGCCTGCGCGTACGACTGCCACCGCGCGCCCTGGCCGGTGATCACCACATAATAGGTCCCGCTGGGCCGAATCCCTGTATCGACCGCCCCCCCGGAATCCGTGGTGCCCGAGTAGAGGAGCGCGCCGCCTGACGACGCGTAAACCTGGACGGTAAGCCCCGGATAGCCGAGCTGTGCGCACCCCGCGACTATTATTTTGACCGTGGCGCAGTTGCAGCCCCCGAGGTCCCAGAGGCCGAACGGAGTCGCGGTCGGGGAGGGCGAGACGGGCATCAGGAGTTCGCCGTGCAGGCCACCGAGACGACGGTGTAAGTGCCGTCCGGATTGCTCGCCAGGATGGCCTGTGAGCCGGAGGGGACATCCGCGCCGGTGTCGTTGTAGATCGTGTGGGTGCCGCTAAGATTCGCCCTCGCGCCGGAGCTGATCTGCCA